>CAZKGZ010000006.1:0-20136 GCA_964552365.1 uncultured Oscillospiraceae bacterium
CGCCGTTCACATCGGCAGCGGCGAGCTGATCGTCCGTAAGGGTGATCACACCGTTATCATAGCGGTAGACCATGTTCGCATCGAGGTTGTCGATCGCACCGTCGCCGTTCACATCGCCGAGCAGAACATTGCTGCCGATCGTGACGACCGGGGAATCGGCGGTCTTGACCGCCACGGCGTCATTGACGAAGGTGCTGTCGCACACGGCCATCTTCGTGAGGGCGAAGCCTGCGGAGGTGCCGACCGCGGCGTCTTCCTTCGCGGTGAAGGTGAGCGTGACGATGGTGCCTTCGGCCATGGTGAACTTGCCGTCGCCTTCAAAATTCACGGCGCTGACGGTAAGGGCATTGTCGTTGTCCGTCTTGGTGTAGTTGGCCGCGGGGGGCGTGCCGACCTTGGTGAGAGTGCCGGAAGCGCCGATCTCACTGCTCTTGAGGGTCACGACGGTGGGGTCATAGTGAATGTAGTACTCGAAGCTCGAGATATCCTTGAGGGTGCCGGTGAGGGAGAGCGTCAGCGTGACGTCCTCTCCCGCCTTGACTTTCTCGGCGCTCGCCGTTAAAGCGATCTGCGGCACGGTCTCCTCGGGGTCTGCCGCCAGCGCCGGGATGCCCAGCGCGAGCGTCAGAGCGAGAACAAGGACAAGCGAAAGAATTTTTTTCATATCGTCCTCCTGTTTGTCGTCCGGTTTAGTTTGAGGCCGCCGCGGAGGCTGCCGCGATGATCGCGTAGATCATCGCCGCATCCTTCACGGTAACGAGGCCGTCGGAATCCATATCTGCCATGAGAAGCTGCGCATCGGAGAGGGTGCCGCCGGCGGTGGCGTAGGCATACACGAGCTGAGCGTCGAGAATATCCACGACGCCGTCGCGGTTTGCATCGCCGGTCGGGAGAGCGGCGGTGCTCTGCCAACGGAGGATCGGGTATCCGCCGTTCACGCCTTCGGTGTCGGTCACGAAGCTCTCGCCGAGGGCTGCGGCCTTGGCCTTAAGCTCTTCTGCCGTGCATACAGTGCCGGGCTTGGAAGTCTCGTTCGGGCAGGAGCCTTCGAGGTAATAGCAGTTCGTGGTTTCCTTTGCCGTTGCCTTGAGCGAGCCGCTGTTCTTGGATGCATAAACTTTGCCGATGTTGTAGCAGTTGACGATGGTCGGGATATAGCCCGTGCCGCTGGCGGAGGCAATGCCGCCGGCCATGCCGCCCGAGGCGGTCGCGGTAATGGTGCCGAGGTTGTAGCAGTTCTGTATGGTGGAGTACGAAGACTGGCCGTCGGCAATGCCGGCTGCCGTTTTGGCACTCGTGACCGTTACATCGGTGAAGCAGCTGTCAATGACGGAATAATTCTGCAGGTACGCCACGATGCCGGCGGCATACTGGCCGGTCGTGGTGACGATGCCGGTGACGCCGAGGTTCTTGATAGTGGCCTTCTCGCCGACATAGCCGAAGAGAGCCTGATAGCCTGCCGTGGTGTTGATGTAGAGGTTCTTCACGATGTGGCCGTCGCCGTCAAAGGTGCCGGTGTAGCGATTGGCGCTCGTGCCGATGGGCGTCCAGCTCTTGCTGGCAAGCTCGATATCGGCGGTGAGCTTGGCAGAAATGGTCTTGCTGCCGGTGTTGACGGCATTGGCAAACCAGGCAAGTTCTGCCGCAGTGCCGATCTGATAGACCTCAGACTCGTCCTTGGCCGGTTCGGTCATCGTCGTGCCGTCCCAGGCGTTGGCGCCGACTGCGGACATGGCGTTGAGCGTGAGAGTCAGGATGCCGTCCTTCACATTGGCTTCGTTCGCGCTGCCGAGTGAAAATTCTCCCGTGACGGCGCCGTAGCCGTCCTTGGTGAGAATGTAGCTGTAGCGGCCGTAGCCGAGCTGATAGCGGCCGTTTGCGTCTGCCGTGACTGCCGCGTTGTCCGGGCCGGTAAGCATCACGGTGACGCCTTCGAGCGCCGTGCCGGAAGCATCGGGAATGACAAGAGCGGTGTCATAGGTCACCTTGCGGTAAACGGTGACGACCGCATCCGCATAGTGGCTGAGGTAGTAGGTGACGGAAACGGCATTGAAGTTCGTGCCGACGCCGGTATCCGTCATGGTGTAGATCATACCGAACGGGTTGGCGGCGGAGTACATGGAGCCGAAGGTATAGCCGTTGGTGAGAGTGAGCGTCGTTGTCTCCGCATCCTCGGCAAACTCAATGTCCGCGGGAACGGTGAACGTAATGGAAGCGTTGTCCAGGATCTGGTACTGATTGAGGGATCCGGTGCAGGTCTCGCCGCTCTCGGTATTATCGTAGGAGACCTTGAAGTTGGTCGGGTTGAAGATGCCGGACATCTTGTTCATGGTGCGGAACATACCGTCGAAGGTGAGCTTCACGCTGTCGCCCGGCATGATGTTCTCGCCCGGGTTGGAGGCGTTCTCCGCCGTGATCGTGACCTGCGCTGCGCGCACGAGACGATAGCTCACGCCGGTATCATCGGTCATGCGGATGATGACGGTGCCGCCGAGTCCGTTGCCGATGTTCTTGAAGCCGTTGAGAGGCACGGTCCAGCTGCCGTCTTCGTTCTGCGTTGCCGCGACATAGCCCGTGAAGGAGGTCTGCATGGCGTTGTTCGCGGAAACAAGGGCGTACTGCACGGTCACAGTGCCGGTGGAGGCAACGGTGAAGGTCAGGGCGGGATCGGTCTCGTTCTTTTCGTAATACCAGGTGTCGAAGTTGTAGTCCCATTCCGCAGAGCGGGTCGTGGTGGCACCATCCGCCATGTTGAATGCGACATGGGCGTCCGCCGTGCCGTGGGTCACGCTCGTGCCGCCGACGACCATGACGCCGACGCGGTGCGGCTGTGTGGCGGGATAGAGGCCGCCGTGGGACTTATACTCGCCCGGGTTCACATCGATGCTGTCATAGTAGACCGTGACGACAGAGTCCTGTGTGCCGGCCGTAACATCCGCCCAGTTGGCGGAGGCGTTGCCGCCGTCCACTGTGGACACGGAAGCATCGCCGCTCACGACATTCCAGTGGAAGTCGGGCTCGAGCATGATGTTGCCGGTATCGCTGTTGATGAGTTCCCAATAACGATAGGCGCGGACGCGGGTCGTGCCGCTGAGCGTCTTATAGCCGGAGGGATCGAGGTTCACCTGCAGATCCGCTTCATCGCGGGTCGTTGTGGCCGTGCCGAGGGAAGAGAAGCTGTGGGAGACGCGGTTCGTCGCGGCGTTTTCGCCATAGGTGAAGGTCTTTTCGCCGCTTGCATTCATACTCGCGAGCCAGCCGCCCTGCGTCGTATGGGCGGCATCGCTCATACGCCAGGTGTAGTTGCTGTTGCTCTTGGAGATGGTGTAGGTGTTGGTCTTGGTGCCGTCCGTGTTGGATGTCCATTCACCGTTGGGTTCGACTTCCGTGGTGTTGAAGTTGTTCCACTGGAAGTAGAGACCGAAGTCGGCGGTCTGCGGAACATTCACGGTAAGCGTGATGGCTGTGCCGATGGTAATGCTCTTGGTCTGCGCGCTGTAGCTGGTCGGGAAGGTATTGTTGATGGTCTGCGTGAACATATAGCCGTCAATGTCCGGATAGGCATAGATGTTGTAGAGGCAGGCGTTGCCGGCCGCATATACGACGGTCGGGTAATACGCATAACTGCCCTTCGTATACGGTGTGCCCATCGCGGCGCTCGTGCTCATGAGCGGGCAGTCGAGACGGATGTGGTATTCATCGGCCGTGAAATAGGTGTTGTCCGTCTTTTTCGTGCTCGTGTAGAAGGAGACCGTGCGGAGGTAGATGCTCGTGCCGCCGCCCTTGTTGCCGTCAACGTTGGTGTCGGTCGGCAGGGAGAGCGTCATGCCGCCGAGCTCTACGTCATACGCTTCGGTCTCGGTGTTCTTGCCGAAGGCGCGGTAGGCATAGCGGCCGGCCGTGAGGTTGGCATAGAACATCTGATAGTTATCCGTGAGGATGCCCTTGGAGGTATCGTAGGCGTCCACGCCGTCGGGAGCGGTGGTCGTGAAGTTGCTGTAGACGAAGCAGTTTTCGACTTCGTCGCCGATGACTTCATTGCCCTCCTCGTCGGTCGTGACGGTGTAGAGCTTGATGATGGGGTAGTTGCCGTTGTAATCCTTGCCGACATAGAACGAGAAGTTCAGCGTCGGCGCATCCTCTACGGTGAGGGTGAGCGTCCAGGTATCCACGGAGAAGTGCTCACCGTCGTGAGAGGCATAGAAGCGGTAGATGTAGGTGCCCGCCGTGTTCTCGGTGATCTGGATGGTCGTGCCGCCGAAGAGAGCGCCGGTAAACGCCGTCTTGGCACTCCAGGTCGCGCCGTTGTCGGCGGAGCGCTCATAGTAGATGTTCGTGTAGTCGAGAGCGGACTGTCCTTCCGCCGCATCGAACACCTTGCCGGACTGCAGGTCGGAGAGGAGGTACGCCTTGCCGGTCTGCACCGTGGCGGCCGTTTCGGCGGGGTAGTCCGCCTTGCGGGTCGGGACGGCAACGCCGACTTCCATGGTCACGCCGCAGGTGTCGCACTTGCCGTCGGCGTTCGCATCGGTGTGGTCTTTCGCGCTCTCATAGGAGAGGACCGGCGCGGGACAGCTGTCCTGATAGGCGTCGCTCAGAGCGGAGGCTTTGAGGCCGTCGGCCGCCGTGAAAGCGGTCGCGCCTTCGGTCACGCCGGAGGAAGCCGCAGCAGTGTCGAGATACCAGCAGTTCGCTGCGGTGACGACCGTCGCAGTGTTGCCGTTCGTTGTGCCGAAGAGGGCACCGACCGAGGCTTTGTCTGCTTTATCCGCGCTCACCGTGCCGAGGCTGTAGCAGTTCGTCATGGTCACCTTGTTCATGCTGCCGGTCTCTCTGGTCGAACCGACAAGGCCGCCGACCGCCAGCGATGCGGCGGACGTGGTATAAACATGGCTTACATCGCCGAGGTTATAGCAGTTGGTCAGCGTGACTGTGCCGTAGGCCTGGCCGACAATGCCGCCTGTGCCGCCGTAGGTCACTTTGCTCCAGCCGAGCGCCGTGATCTTGCCGTAGTTGGCACAGTTCTCAATGGTAACTCCGGGAGAACTGGCCATGACTTCGCCGGCGATGCCGCCGACCATACCGTAAAGGCCGGTAATGTCGGCATGGTTCGTGCAGTTGCGGATGGAGCCGCTGCGCACATCGGCGACGATACCGCCATAGCCGAAGGGCAGGCAGCCGCTGACCGAGGCATTCTTGTGCTCAACATAGTTGTGGCAGTTTTCCACAGTGGTGCTGCCCTGCATCGTGCCGATCAGGCCGGCTACATAGCGGGAGACCGAGGTGGCCGTTCCGTATACGCTGAGGTTCTTGACAGTGGCTTTCTGGCAGTGGCCGAAGAAGGCCTTATAGTATGTTGACGTATTCACGTACGAATCGTCATCGGTAATGCCGATGAAGAGGCCCTTCACGGCATGGTTCTGTCCGTCGAAGGTGCCGCTGTAGTACCGGCCCTGCTGCTCGTCTCCGATGGGCGTCCAGGGAGACGCGGAGCTGCAGTATTCGGAAACATCGATATCTGCCATGAGGCGGGCATTCATGCTCGCGCTGCCGTTGTTCACCTCATCGGCAAACCACTTGAGCTGTGCGGCCGTGGAGAGCTCATAGTAGCCGTCTTCTGCCGCGGGCGGCTTGTTGACATCGGTCACGGTCACTTTGCAGGAAGCCGTGAAGCCGCCGTCCGCCGTGGTGACGGTGATCGTCGCGGTGCCTTCGCTGACAGCCGTGACTTCGCCCTTGGCCGTGACTGTGGCCACGGCGGTGTCGGAGCTCTTCCATGCGACGGTAGTCTTGGTCGCGTCTTCCGGGGTCACCGCGGCAGTGAGGGTCGCCTTTTCATGGCGATCGAGCGTCAGTTCGGTATCGCTGATCGTAACGCCGGTGACGCTGACGGTGTCGCTCGGCGGGGTGTTCTCGCCGATCTGGAAGTAGAAGCAGTTGAAGTATTCGTAGCCACCGCCGCCGTCTTCCAGTGCGATATACAGGTCATTCTGCAGCAGGAATGCGACCGGGAGCTTTATCGTATAGCTGCTGTCATCGTTCTGCGTCACGGTGTACTCGTAATGCGTACCGGCATAGTATTCCCATGTCACATTGCCGTCGGCATCGAAGAGTGCGCAGTACTCGATTATGCCGTTTTCCACATCTGCCGGATAGTTGACATACACGAATTCCGTATCCTTGGGAACGGTTACCGTGTAGACCTTCTTTTCGCCGGCATTGCTGAAGTGACTTACATATTTTTCGCTTTCGCTGATATTATAAAGGTACTGCGTTCCGGCCTCATCGAGCGTGACAGAGGTGAAATCATAGTCCTTATAATATTCCGCGGGATCAAAGGCCTTCGTTACCGTGACCTTTGCGGTGGCGGGGGCGTAGCGGGCGTTTTCACCGGTTTTGGTGTCGCGCGCCATCAGGTAGTAGGTGCCGCCCTTTTCGAAGGTGTAGGAATAGCTGTTGCTGTTCTCCGCGGTCGGGTCGATCGTGGCCAGCTTCTTCCAGTTGGCATCGTAGACCGCAACGCTCATGCCGGTCACGGGGTCGAACTGCTCCGAGCCGCCGTCCGCCACCGAGCTGGTATCATACTTCAGCGTTTTGAAAGTCACCGTTTCTCCGGCGTTGACGCTGTAGTCGTCCGCATCGAAGCAGGTGAACGCACCGCCGTCATTGTAGAACGACCAGTCCGTGAACATGGCAACATCGATGGTGTCGCCGTCGGAGAGGAGTATGTAGTCCGCCGTAGAGCCCCAGCCGGCGCTCATGAGAGGATACATATGGTTGCGGTAGTACATGAGGTTTTCGTCATGGCCCCAGAACTGCGACATGTACATGGAGGTGGCGCTGCCGCTGATGTTGAGAGCAGAGTTTGTATCTGTGTACGCTATCTCGCCGTCCATGTTCAGAACGCCGTTGCCCTCACCGGATGCACCGACGACCTTTTTCGCGCCGGTCATGATCTCTTCGGGCGTGTAGCCGAGGTAGTAAACGCCGATCATGTAGAGATAGAGGTGGAGGGCCGTCGGGCGTTTGACGACATTTTCGCTCGTGTACTCGCCGGAGCCGCTTGCCGTTCCGTAGCGGTAGTAGTCCGACAGATCCTGATTGGCCAGGTCGAAGTACGGTACCGTCACTTCGAGGTGGGAGAGGACGGTGCCGTCCTGCCCGACGATGGGCACGCCGTCGCTGGAGATCGTCACATAGACTGTGACGGAATCCGCCGGGGTCTCATCGTAGTTGTACTGGGCGGGGTCGCCGTCATCGGCCTTTTCCACCGTGATGGAGAGCTTCACGCTCGCGGTCGCGCCGTCGGAGCATGTGGCCGTGACGGTGGGGGTGTAGGTACCCGCCGTGGGGTTGGTGAATGCGAGCACGCCGTCCGCGATCTTTGTCTGCGTGCCGTAGTCACCGTCATCCAGGGTGTACGTGAGAGTGTGGCTGCTGCTGTCGGAAAAGAGATCCGAGAGCGTGATGTTCAGCAGTCCGCCCTGCGTGGTGGAGTAGGTCGTTGCCGCACCGTCTTTGGCTGTGAGGCATCCGTCCGCTGCAAACGCCGAAGTCGGCAGCAGGGAGAATACCATCAGCAGTGCAAGAAACAGCGCAAGACCTTTCTTACCCGTGTGCATAGGTTTTGTACTTCCTTTCTTCTTTCGGCGGTGCCTTGCGGAGCCGCCGTATATTTTAGGGTTTTGCTTACATTAATGAATTATATGAGTGTGAGGATCGCGGCGGCATCGAGGAGCGTGAGCGCGCCGTCGCCGTTCAGGTCGGCGGCGAGCCATGCGGCGGTATTGTCCGCTGTGAGGCTTTGCCGTCCGTGCGCCATGGAGTAGATGACCTGTGCATCGTTTATGTCGATGCGGCCGGAATCGTTTGCGTCTCCGGTATAGAGGATCACGGTCTTTCCGCTCTGCCGTACGCGGGCGATGCGGCTCTCCGCTCCCTCGGCATCGGTCGTCAGCGTGCACCAGGCCTCGTAGGTCTCGGACCAGAGCATCTCCTTGCCGTCAAAGGTCCAGCGGCAGCGGATGCCGGGATCTTCGGAGACCTTCACGAGCCACAGTGTGCCGTCAGCAGAGTCGGCATATTCCGTCAGGGAAATTTCCGGAACGGCGGAGGATGTTTCATAGGCGGCATAGTAGGCCGTGGGACGCAGGTAGGTGTCCATGCCGTACTCGTCGGCGTAGTCCACCGTGACGCCGTCCTCCGAGCAGTGGCACATAAGGACGCGGCCGTCGGAGGTGACGGAAGTCACGATGCCGATGTGCTCGGATTCCGCCGTGCCGTCGCTGCAGAAGACGAGGTCGCCCGGCTGTACCTCGGCAAGAGCGATCTTGTCGCAGGCGTTCAGCTGGCCGTTCGTGCCCTCGCCGACGGAGGGAAGCGCGGCGACGGTGCCGGCGGCGTTGATGAAGACCCAGGAGATGAAGCCGGAGCAGTCGAGGCCGTCCGTATAGATCGTGCCGTTCTCGTCCTGCTGCGGGAAGCCCCACGCTTTATCGGCGCCGGTCCAGTTGTACTTGCCGTTCCAGCGGTAGGTGATCTTTCCCTGCTGCGCAAGGGCGAGACGGACGACATCCTCGCGGAGGGTGGTGACGCTCTCCCCCGCGCCGTTCTCCGCCCAGCCGAAGCCGCTGCAGAGAGAGACGAGCTTTTCTTTCTCCGAGCCGGAGAGGAGATCCTTATAGCGCGCATAGGCTGCGGTGTCCAGCGAGTTTTGCAGGGCATCGGCCGTGAGCGACCAGGTGATGTGCACCTCCCGCTCGGTCGTGAAGGCCGGCTCGCCGTTTTCGTCCGCTTCGCCGGAGGCGATGTCCTTTTCCGTCAGGGTGCAGGAGAAGATCTGCATGCTGCGAAAGAGCGTTCGGAGGAGCGTAAGCTCGCCGTCCGATAGAGTGCCGTTCTGCAGATCGTCCGCCGTTTTCCCGGTGCGGGCGGCCAGCGCCGCCGCGAGATACGGCAGGGCATCGGCGCACTCTTCCGCACTGCTCTCGCCGTAGGAGAACACCACCTTGGGGGCTTCGCCGTCCTGCGCGAGAGAGGCGCTCGTCTCGCCGATGCTCAGCGTGATATCGTCGAGCAGGATGCGCACGGCGCGCGTGAAGGTGAGGCTGCCCGAAAGGCCGGAGGTGTAGAAGGTCGGCTCGACGGCCGTTTCGCGCTCGGCCAGTACCGTTCCCGTCTCGGGCAGTTCCGGTGTGGCGGAGGGTTCCGGAGAGGCAGATGTTTCCGGCTCCTCGGAGGCTTCGGGCGCGGCGGTCGGCTCGGTGCTCTCCGGTGTCGGAGACGGTGCAGCCGTTTCCTCCGGTTCCGCAGTCGGTCCCGGCGTCGGGTCGGGCAGCGGCTCGGTGACGGGAGCCGTGCTCTCCTCGGGTGCGGGGCTCGAAGAGCCGGTATCGTCATTCGCCCAAGCGGGGGAAGACGACGCCGTCAGCAGAGCGGCTGACAGCACGAGAGCCAGTGTGTTTCGAATACTCTTTCTCATTTACATGATCTCCTTCAGAGAAGTACGCTTTTTTGCAGTTCGGCGTGGACGGGATTGCCGTTTTTCACGGTGATCACGATCTTGCCGTAGCCGAGCTCGCGGATGAGCCGAAGGATCTCCCTTTCGGCGTCCGTCAGCTCTTCGGGCGGTAATTCAACCGGCAGCGCAGTTATCATTCCATGGTTCACCCCTTTCGCACAGGCAGGCGGGGTTCGGTCTTCGTGCATAGAAAAATGCCCTCTGCTTTTTGGCAGAGGGCATAACTTGCCGCGCAAAAAAGAAACGCCAACAATCGCTCCCATACCCGATGAGGCGTACATTCGGTACGCATCGGGACACAGGAAAATTGCCGGCGGCATCACGCATAACAAATCAACACGGAGAGCTCGCCCGCTGTCTTTGATGAACGGACTTTGGTAATTCTCCTGACTTACGCTTCGGAAGGAACTCCTTCCATGCCCGGTGACCTACCTTCTCTCGGAGAAATGTTCTCCGAAATGGCGGACTTTCGTCCCACGGCTTTCGCCGTTTCGGTACGGACTTGCGCTCACAGTACCGTGCGTGCAGGGGATTTGCACCCCTTTCCTTTTTCACCGCCGCCTGACCTGATCCGGCCTTTACAGCAAACGGCTACCTGTCCGATTAAACCATATTCAGTTTACCTTACTATTATATTCAAAATGATGGAAAAGTCAATGCTTGCGGAGGCGATATTTGTCGGTTATCGGCTATATTTAGTGGCTTTGATGTATTTTCCGTTTGCGCCGGTACAAAATACACATAGCGTTTGCTTTTTCCGTTTTGGAGAGAAAAAAGGCGTAAAAAAC
Source organism: uncultured Oscillospiraceae bacterium (assembly GCA_964552365.1). Taxonomy (GTDB): domain Bacteria; phylum Bacillota; class Clostridia; order Oscillospirales; family Oscillospiraceae; genus Apopatocola. Next base: position 10,309 of record CAZKGZ010000006.1, read on the forward strand.
CGTGCGGAAATTGTATTTTTCCGCACGGTCACAGGTTCAGTTTTCGGAGACGAAGGCTTCGATCCGGGCTTTGGGAACGAAGCCGACGGAGGTCGCGACGGGGCGGCCGCCGCGGAAGAGGATGAGCGTGGGGATGCTCGAGACGCCGAAGCGCGAGGCAAGCGCCATTTCCTCATCGACATTGACCTTGCCGACTTTTACCTCGGGATGCTCCCCGGCGAACTCCTGCAGCACCGGGGCGAGCATTTTGCACGGGCCGCACCAGGTGGCCCAGAAGTCCACGAGCACGGGCTTTTCGGATGCGAGGACCTCCTGCTCGAAATTCGATACGGTCACGGTGATTTCCGCCATAGTCCGATCCTCCTTACTGCAGCTTGCAGAGGGCAGAGGCGATGCGCGTGGCGCAGCGGGCGTTGTTGAGAGCAAGCTGCACGTTCGTGTCGAAGCTCTCGCCGCCGGTCAGTTCCTTGACCTTGGCCAGCAGGAACGGCGTGATGTTCTTGCCGTGCACGCCGGCCTCATCCGCCGCCTTGAGGGCGACATCGATGATGCCTTCCATGTATTCGTTGTTGAGGGAGTACTCCTCCTGCACCGGGTTGCCCACGAGCACGCCGCCGGTGAAGCCGATCTCGCGCTGCGCGTGGATGATGGCGGCGATCTCTTCCTCGTCCTTTGCGGCGTAGTCCACGCCGAAGCCGCTCTTGCGGCAGAAGAACGCGGGGAAGTCCGCCGTGCCGTTGCCGATGACGGGGACGCCCATCGTCTCGAGGTACTCGAGCGTGCGGCCGATGTCGAGGATCTGCTTGGCGCCGGCGCAGACGACCGTCACGGGGGTGTGCGCAAGCTCCTGCAGGTCGGCGGAGATGTCCATGGAGTCCTGTCCGCCGCGGTGTACGCCGCCGATGCCGCCGGTGGCAAACACGGGGATGCCCGCCATGGCGGCGATGATCATCGTAGAGGCGACCGTGGTGGCGCCGGTGCGGCCGAGGGCAATATACACGGGCACATCGCGGCGGCTGACCTTGCCGACATTCTCGGCGCGGCACATGATCTCCAGCTCTTCCGCCGTGAGGCCGACCTTGAAGCGGCCCTTCACGATGGCGCAGGTGGCGGGCACGCCGCCGAGGGAGCGGATGGTCTCCTCCACCTTGTGGGCGAAGTCGAGGTTTTCGGGATACGGCATGCCGTGGCTGAGGATGGTGCTCTCGAGCGCCACGACCGGCTTGTTCTCGTCAAGAGCCTGTCGGATCTCCGGCAGGATGTCCAGATACTTTTCGCAGTTGTTCATAGTTTGTATTCCTCCAGTGTCTTATTGACGAGCTCCGCGCTCATTTCGGAGCTGACGGTCCCGGCGCTCGTAACGGCGACAGTCCCCGCCGCAAGCGCCCATTGGGCCGCCGCTTCCGGTGAGAAGCGGTGCAGGTAAGCATATAAAAGTCCCGCCATGAAGGCGTCGCCCGCGCCGGTGGCATCCGTCATCTGGATCACGGGGCGAAGGCTCGCGTACATGCGCGTGCCGTCCCGGTCAGCCCAGTAGCAGCCGTACTGGCCCATGCTGACGACGACGCAGTGCGTGCCGCGCTCGAGGAGCACATCGACGGCGCGCTCCAGCTCCGGGCCGTTCGTGATGTCGAGGCCGGTCATGGCGGTAAGCTCCATGATGTTCGGCTTTACGCACCACAGGTGTTCGGCGTAGTGCTTGAGGCGGCGGGCATAGGTGGTCGACACGGGGTCGGCGAATACCGGCACGCCCTGCAGGCGGTCGGATGTGATCCATTCGAGCGTTTCGGGCGGCAGGCAGGGGTCGCATACGATGGCGTCGGCGCGGAGCAGATCCTCGCGTTTTTCCTCGAGCCACGCTGGCGTGATGTGCTCGAGGATGCGCATATCCGACATGCCGATGAACATATCGCCGTCCGGGGCGATGAGTGCCATGTAGCTTGAGCTCGCGCAGTCCTCGCAGTGGAGGAGGTGCGACATATCCATGCCGACCGCCTCGCCGGAGGCGATGATCTCGCGCCCGTAGAAATCGTTGCCGACGGCGGAGAAGAGCGCGGTCTTCTCCCCCATGCGCGAGAGATTTTCGAGGATGTTGCGCGTGACGCCGCCGGGCGATGTGTGCAGGAAGCCCGGGTTGGAGTCGTGCAGAATGAGCGCGGCGCGGCTGCGGCCGTGCAGATCCATGTTGGCCGCGCCGATGCCGGCGACAAATCTCGTGTCTGCCATATTACTTGAGAACGATGCGCTTGAAGTTCTTCTTGCCGCGGCGGAGCACCACGCCTGCGCGCAGCTCCTCGGCGGTGAAGGACTTGCCGATGTCGGTGACTTTGTCATCGCCGCACAGGACGCCGCCCTGCTGAATGTTGCGGCGGGCGTCGCTGCGTGTGCCGCACAGGCCGCTCAGCACAAGAAGGCTCATGATGTCGGCCTTGCCGTCGGTGAGGTCGGCTTCGGTGATGACAGCTTCGGGCACGTGCTCGGTGCTGCCGCCGCCGAAAATGGCTCTTGCCTTCTCCTGCGCGGCGCCGGCTTCGTCCTCGCCGTGCACCATTTTGGTGAGCTCGTAAGCCAGGATCTCCTTGGCGGTGTTGAGCTGCGCATCCTTCCAGGAAGCCATGTCGTCGATCTGCTCGAGCGGCAGGAACGTGAGCATGCGGATGCACTTCATGACGTCCGCATCGTCCACATTGCGCCAGTACTGGTAGAAATCAAAGGGCGAGGTCTTGTTCGGGTCGAGCCACACGGCGTTGCCGGCGGTCTTGCCCATTTTCTTGCCCTGCGAGTCGGTGAGGAGCGTGATGGTCATGGCGTAGGCGTCCTTGCCGAGCTTCTTGCGGATGAGCTCCGTGCCGCCGAGCATGTTGCTCCACTGGTCGTCGCCGCCGAACTGCATATTGCAGCCGTACTCCTTGAAGAGGTGGTAGAAGTCGTAGCTCTGCATGATCATGTAGTTGAACTCGAAGAAGCTCAGGCCCTTTTCCATGCGCTGCTTGTAGCACTCGGCGCGGAGCATGTTGTTGACGCTGAAGCACGCGCCGACCTCGCGCAGGAGCTCGATGTAGTTGAGGTTCAGCAGCCAGTCGGCGTTGTTGACCATCATGGCCTTGCCTTCGCCGAAGTCGATGAAGCGCTCCATCTGGCGGCGGAAGCACTCGGCGTTGTGGTCGATGTCCTCTTTCGTGAGCATTTTGCGCATGTCGGTACGGCCGGAGGGGTCGCCGATCATGGTGGTGCCGCCGCCGATGAGGGCGACCGGCTGGTTGCCCGCCATCTGCAGACGCTTCATGAGCGTGAGCGCCATGAAATGGCCGGCTGTCAGGCTGTCTGCGGTGCAGTCAAAGCCGATATAGAAGCGAGCCTTGCCGTTGTTGATAAGATCGTGGATCTCCTGTTCATCCGTGACCTGCGCGATCAGTCCGCGCCGGACAAGCTCTTCGTAAATTTGCATCGAATTCTACTCCTTTTTCTTTATGCTCCCGCTTTTTGCGGGATAAAATTTATTTTTTCAGGGATCCGCGGAATTTCTCATCGCGGGAGAGAAGCTCCTCCGCACCGGCGAGCTGCGTGTCGGTGATGACATCGCCGCCGCTGAGACGGGCGAGCTCGCGCCGGCGTCCCTCGCGGTCGAGGAGGCGGATGCTCGTATAGGTCCGGCCGTCCCGCTCCGCTTTTTCCACGAGATACTGCTGCTGCGCCATCGCGGCGATCTGCGGCAGGTGCGTGACGCACAGGACCTGTTTATTGCATGCGAGCGAGGCGAGCTTTTCGGCGACGCGCTGCGCGGCGATGCCGGAGACGCCGGTGTCGATCTCATCGAAGATGAGCGCTTCCACGCCGTCCTTTTCCGCGAACACATTCTTGAGGGCGAGCATGATGCGGGAGAGCTCGCCGCCGGAGGCGATGCGGCTGATGGGGCCGAGCGCTTCGCCCGCGTTCGCGGACATCACGAAGCGCACATCGTCCGCGCCCGAGGAAGTGAGTGCATTGTCGCCCTCGCGCTGCTCGAGGCGCACTTCAAAGCGAACGGACGGCATGCTGAGGTCGCGAAGTTCCGTGACCACACGCGCTTCGAGCCGTTTGGCGGCTTCGCGGCGCTTTTCGGTGAGCACCTTTGCGGCACTCTCGGCTTCGGTGAAGGCTTTTTTCGTTTCCTTCTCGAGCTTTTCGAGGCGGTCGCCGGCGTATTCGAGCTCGTCGAGCTCGCGCTGTGCGCTCTCTAAAAGCTCGGCCAGCCCCGCTTCGTCCGTCTGATATTTTTTCTCGAGACGGCGCAGCTGCGAGAGGCGCTCTTCGAGACGGTCGTATTCGTCCGGCGAAAAGTCCAGAAGCTGCAGCTTTTCGCGCAGCCGCTCGGCGGCATCCTCGAGAGAGAGGCGGGCCGTGCGGATGAGCTCTTCCGTTTCCGCGAGGTCCGGGCTCCACGCACCGGCACGGGAGACATTGTACTCCGCGTCGCCGCACTGCGAGACGGCACTCGCATCGGAATCGTAGATGGCCGCAAGGGCGATATTGATGTGCTCGGTGAGCTTTTCGCTGTTGCGCAGAAGGTCGCGCCGCTCCGTGAGCTCCGCTTCCTCGCCGGGACGGATCTCGGCTTTGGTGAGCTCCGCGATGCGGTAGCGAAGGCTCTCCTCGCGGTGCTGCTTTTCGGTCTCGTCCATGGAGAGCCGCTCCGCTTCGCGCACGAGGGCACGGTAAGCATCATATTTGGCTTTGTATGCGCCGAGCTCGCCCTGACACTCGCCGAAGAGGTCGAGATAGTCGAGGTGGCGCTTTTCATCGAGGAGCTGGCGGCCGTCGTTCTGCCCGTGGATATCGAGCAGCAGGGCGCCGAGCTCGCGGAGCTGCGCGGCCGTGACCGGCACGCCGTTCACACGCGCCGTTGTCTTGCCGTCCGCCGTGATGCGGCGCTGCAGGATGATCTCGCCGTCGTCCGCATCGATCTCATTTTCGGCGCACCACTTCTCCGCCTCGGCGGATACGAACGATGCCGTTGCGCTTGCGCGTTCCGCGCCGGAACGCACAAGATCCCGGGTCACGCGGTTTCCGAGCACGGCGTTGAGCGAATCGATGATGATGGATTTGCCCGCGCCGGTTTCGCCGGTGAGAACACTCAGTCCGGCGGAAAATTCCACATCCGCGCGCTCGATGACGGCGATATTTTCAATGTGGAGTGTTTTCAGCATTACAGCATTTCCTCAATTTCCCGGCAGAACTCCTGCGCGGCCTCCGCGCTGCGCATGGCAAGGAACGCGGTGTCGTCGCCGGCGATGGTGCCGACGAGGTTGGGCACATCGGAGTTGTCGAGCATGGACGCTGCGGCATTGGCGAGGCCGGGCAGCGTGTGGATGACGATGATGTTCTGCGCCGTGTCGTAGCTTATGACGCCCTCGCGGAAGATCTTGCGGAGACGATCTACATTTTCCGCGGAATCCTCGCGGGCGGGAACGGTATACCGGTAACCGCCGTCCGGGCAGAGCTCTTTGACGAGGCGCAGCTCGCGGATATCCCGCGAGAGCGTGGCCTGCGTGCTTTTCACGCCGCGCTCGCGCAGAGCCTCAATGAGTTGGTTTTGCGTTTCGATATTCTGCTCCTGAATCAAGGCAAGAATGGCTTCCTGTCGCTTGGACTTCATGGGGCGGTCACCTCTTTCATTTATCGACTAATTTCTCAAATACAATATCAAAAAAGCTGCGGCTCTTCACGCGCGCCATCAAAAGCGATTTGTCGGAGGCACATACGCGAAGCTCGTCGTTCTCCAGAAACGGCACATTCACGCCGTCCACGGAGAGGAGGACTTCTTTTTTGCCCTGCTCCACCGTGCGGATGTACACCTGACGGCGGGATTTCAGCACATAGGAGCGCGCCGCAAGGCGGAAAGTGCAGATGGGCGTGAGGATGATGCAGTCGGCGCTCGGCTCTACGATCGGGCCGCCCGCCGCCATGGAATAGGCCGTGGAGCCGGTCGGCGTGGAGACGATGATGCCGTCGCCGGAAAACGCCGTGATCTCGCGGCCGTCGCTGAATGCTTCATAGCGCACCACGCTGGATACGGCGCGAACGACCGCTTCGTTCAGGGCGATGCCGGAATACACGGTCTCGCCGTTGCGGAGAAGCTCCAGATCGAGCATGAGACGCGATTCCGTCTTATAATGTCCCTCGGCGACTTCCAGAATGCTGTCCGTTTCGCTGCTTTCGAGCTCGGCAAGGAAGCCTTTATGTCCGAGATTTACGCCGAGGATCGGTATTTCGGTGCCGGCCAGTCGGCCGGAGAGCTGCAATATGGTGCCGTCGCCGCCGAGCGACACGACGAGCCGTGCGCCGGGCAGCAGATTTTCGATGGTGTCCGTGACGATATCGGCAGGCCAGGTGGATTCAAAGCCCTCGCCGAAGAGAGGGGCAATGTGTACCTCATGGCCGCGGGAGCGCAGGGTCTCCGCGACACGGCAGGTCGCGGCCAGGCCGGCATCTCTGTGTGCGTTGGGGCATAGCAGGATATAACCGTCTTTCATTTTTCGGTTTCCTTTCCGTGGGCTTCGTGCGAGGCGGCTACCAGAGCCTCAATGTCCGGCTCCGGAATGCTCTCCGCGCCCTTTTCCAGCCACGCAAGATATTCGATATTTCCCTCCGGTCCTCGGATGGGAGAATAATCCAGACCTTTCACGCCGAAGCCGCACTCCGGCGCATAGCGCAGAAATTCGCGCAGGACTTCGCAGTGCACGGCGGGATCCCGTACGACGCCCTTTTTGCCGACCTTTTCCTTGCCCGCTTCAAACTGCGGCTTTACGAGGCAGACCATCTGTCCGTTCGGCTTGAGAAGCGCGTTCACTGCGCCGAGCACAAGGCGGAGCGAAATGAAGCTCAGGTCGGCCGTGGCAAAGTCCGGTTCCTCCGGGATCTGTTCGTGCGTGATATAGCGTACATTCGTGCGCTCCATGCACACGACGCGCTCGTCGGTGCGAAGGCTCCATGCGAGCTGCCCGTAGCCGACATCGACGGCATAGACCTTGGCGGCGCCGTTTTTCAGCATGACATCCGTAAAGCCGCCGGTCGAGGCGCCGCAGTCGATGCACACGGCACCCTTTACATCGATGGGAAACACGCGGAGCGCTTTTTCGAGCTTCAGTCCGCCGCGGCTCACATAGGGGAGCGTTTCGCCGCGCACTTCAACGGCGGCATCCGGTGCGAACGCCGTTCCGGGCTTTGTTTCCTTCTGGCCGTTCACATATACATTGCCCGCCATGATGTAGGCCTTTGCGCGCTCGCGGCTTTCGGCAAGGCCGTTATCGAATACCAGCTGGTCAAGTCGGATCTTTTTCATGCATGATCTCCTTTGCCGCCGCAGTGATGCCTTCGGCATCGAGGTGCAGGCAGTGCTGCAGCCGTTCGACGGCACCGTGTTTTATGACGCCGCTGCCCAGATCCAGCAGTTTCACGCCGCGCAGCGACACGCCGTTTGCGGCGGCATCCGCTAATAGAAGCGTTCCGATGCTGCCGGCGCGGCAGGCTTCCTCCGCCATAACGAACCGCCCGGTTTTCCGAAGCGACTCGCGCACCGTCTCGGGTGCGAGAGGCAGGAGGCGGTTGAGCTTGATCACCTCGGCACGGATGCCCTCTTTTGCGAGAGCGTCGGCGGCTTCGAGCACGGCGTTTACGGTTATGCCGTGCGTCACGATCGTTATATCTTCGCCTTCGCGCAGCACGCTGGAATCCTCGCGCGAGCGGTCCTCGGTATACGCGCCCTCGCAGCCGCGCGGATAGCGCAGCGCCACGGGGCCGGTCTTCTCGCGCACGGCGATGGAGAGCATGGATTCGAGCTCCCGATAGCTTGCCGGTGCGTAAAGCGTCATGTTCGGTACGGAATTCAGGTAGGCTATATCGAAAGAGCCCTGATGCGTCACGCCGTCGCGGCCGACGATGCCGGCTCGGTCTACGGCGAAGACCACATGCACGCCCATGAGGCCGATATTCTCGATGAGCATATCGTAGGAGCGCTGCAGGAAGGTGGAGTATACGGCGAAGACCGGCGTGAGGCCCTGCTTTGCCATACCGGCGCACATGGCAGCCGCATGTTCCTCCGCGATGCCGAGCTCAAAAAAGCGCTTCGGGAAACGGGAGGCGAATTCCGTGAGGCCCGTGCCCTGCTCCATGGCGGCGGTAACGGCGCACACGGTCGGGTCGATCTCCGCGAGTGCCGTGACGGCGGAGCCGAAGCAGGCGGAAAAGTCCTTTTTCGTTTCCGGTTGGACGCCTTTTTCGGGGTCGAACGGATTGACGCCGTGGTAGCTCTGCGGGTCGGCCTCTGCGAGGTCGTAGCCCTTGCCCTTTACGGTGACGACATGGACAACGACCGGGCAGTGCATATCGCGCGCCCAGCGGAGCGATGTTTCGAGTGCCTTCTCGTCGTGGCCGTCCACGGGGCCGATATAATAAAAGCCGAGATCGTCGAAAATGCCCGAGGGCAGGATGCTCGCCTTGAGCCGCTCCTTGATGCGGTGCAGTTCTTCATACGCCCGCGGGCAGTGCTTCATCACGCGGCGGTAATTGCGCTTGAACTCGAGATATCCGGGGCGCATGCGGGCCCGGCTCAGAAGGCGCGCCACGCCGCCGACATTCTCGTTGATGGACATGCCGTTGTCATTCAATATGACGACGACCGCTTCCTTGCTCGCGCCGAGGTCGCTGAGACCCTCGTAGCAGAGGCCGCCGGTCATCGCGCCGTCGCCGACGATGGCGGCGACATCGTAGTTTCCGCCGGTCAGCGAGCGCGCCCGCGCCATGCCGATGGCCAGCGATACCGAGTCGGAGGCGTGTCCGGCGAGGAACGGATCTGCGTTGCTCTCGCACGGCTTCGGAAAGCCCGATATGCCGTCGAGCTGCCGGAGCGTATTGAAATTGTCGCGCCGTCCGGTCAGGATCTTGTGGACATACGACTGGTGGCCCACATCGAAAAGCAGGCGATCCTTCATCGGATCGTACACACGGTGGAGCGCCACGGTAAGCTCTACGCTGCCGAGGTTGGATGCGAGATGGCCGCCGGTTTGGGAGACATTCTCCACGAGAAACTCGCGGATCTCCCGGCAGAGCGTCGGGATGTCTTTCTCCGCCACGGCGCGCAGATCGGCGTTGCTGTTGATCTTATATAAAATTTTTTCGTCTTTTCGGTTCAAGAGATCTGCTTCCCCTCATACTTCTGAAAAGATAATATAACAAAAATCAGCACCCTTTACAAGAGCAAAGGGTGCATTTTTTGAAAATTATTCATGTTTTTCGGGGCGAATATTCATTTTCTCCGATCGGCGAGGGCATCCGCGAGGCGGCAGAGGAACTCCGTATCGGCAAAAACGCCTTCGAGCGCCGCTTTGGCGAGCTCCGTGTGATGATGCACGAGCCGCGCGCATTCGTCCAAGCCGAGGAGGGACGCAAAGGTCGTCTTGCCCTCTTCCCTGTCGGAGCCGATGGGCTTGCCGAGCTCGGCTTCCGTGGAGATGCAGTCGAGGACATCGTCGCGGATCTGGAACGCCAGGCCGAGGTTTTCGGCAAATTTCTCTGCGGCCGTTACCTGCTCCGGTGTTCCTCCGGCGCACTGCACGCCCATAACGCACGCAGCGCGAAGGAGCGCGCCGGTCTTGAGGCGGTGGATCTCATAGAGCTCATTCTCGGAGAGGATCTGCCCTTCCTTGCTCGTATCGAGATACTGTCCGCCGCACATGCCCCGCTCCGCTGCCGCCTCGGCAAGCGTTTTTGCCATAGCCGCCGTACGTTCGGGCGCTGCGGGCGAAGAGAGGACGGAAACATAGGCCGCCGACTGCAGCGCATCGCCCGCGA
>CAZKGZ010000006.1:20236-24105 GCA_964552365.1 uncultured Oscillospiraceae bacterium
GCGGGCGAAGAGAGGACGGAAACATAGGCCGCCGACTGCAGCGCATCGCCCGCGAGCACGGCGGTCGTTTCGCCGTAGACCTTGTGGCAGGTCGGGCGTCCGCGGCGCAGGTCGTCATTATCCATGCACGGCAGATCGTCGTGGATGAGGGAATAGGTGTGGAGCATTTCGATGCCGCAGGCCGCCGGGAGCGCATCGGCGCGATTCCCGCCCGCCGCTTCGCAGAACTTGAGCACGAGCACCGGACGGATGCGTTTGCCTCCCGCGAGGAGCGAGTAGCGCATGGCATCCAAAAGCTCTTTCTGCGCGCAGTCTTCGGCAAAGCAGCCGTTCAGCACGGCATTCACCTCGTCCTGCAGGGTCTTGAGTTCGGCAGTGAAGTCCATATCATTCATTCTCCGATACAAACGGCGTTTCGGCCGGCGTGCCGTCCGCAGTCTTCTGCAGGCGCACCACGGTCTGCTCCGCATTGTCGAGCTGCACGGTGCACGAGCGGATGAGCTCCGCGCCCTCGGTGTAGAGGGCGAGCGACTGCTCGAGCGGAGCATCGCCCTTTTCGAGCATGCGGACGATCTCATCGAGCCGCGCGAGCTGTTCTTCGAACGATTTTGCCTTTTTCGTTTTGCTTTCAGCCATATCGATGTCCTTTATTATGTCAACCTATTTTGGATTCCGTGACGCGGACGATGGTCTCGCACTTCACGTCGCCGACGGCGCAGATAACCTTGGTCGTGCCTTTTTTCACGCCGGTGACGACACCGTTTTCGTTCACGGTGGCGATGGCGGTGTCGGCGATCGTCCAGGTCTCCTTGTTGGTGCTCGGGTCGATGTTGTAGAGCGTGCAGTTGAGGTCGACCGACTGTCCGACGGAAATGGTGAAGTCGGAGTTCGGAACGCCGAAGCAGGTGATGACCACGCGCGGCGTTTTGTCGTTCGGGTCGGGCGTTGCGGCGGCGTCTGCGGCTTTGGTCGCGGGCGGCGTCTCGGTCACGCGGATGATGCAGCTGGCTTTGGCCGTGCCGCAGGTCGCAACGACGTTCGTGGTGCCCGCGCGTACGCCGGTGACGAGGCCGGTCTCGGACACGGTGGCCACACCGGTGTCCTCCGAAGACCAGGTGACTTCGCTGCCCTCGGGCGTCACGACGGCGGTTAGCTGGATCTCAAAGCCCCACAGGCTGCTCAGGCTGATGTCGGTCTTTTCCGTGTCGCCGAAATAGATCTTCACGGTGGGCTCGGTCACGGTGATCGTGACGGATGCGGACGCATCGCCGAGCGTATAGGTGATCTTCGGGGTGCCGACCTTCCAGCAGGTGACGATGCCGTTTTCATCCACGCTCGCCGAGGATGCATCGCTCGATGTCCAGATGCCGCCGCTCGAGCCGTCGCTCGCGGCCGCCGTGAGGCGGATGACGGTGGATGTCTGGAAGCTCAGCGTCGTGACGGCTTCGTCTTCGTAGAATATCTCGATCTTCACCGGTTCGGGCGATGCCTCCGGCGACGAGGATGTTTCGGGAGAAGCCGAGGCGTCCGCGGACGGCTGCGGCGTGGTGACGGCGGCGGCCGATGCTTCTGCGCTCGTATCCGCTGTCTCACTTTCCTCGTCTTTGCGGAAAAGGTCGGAAATGCCGCAGCCGGTCAGTGACAGGCACAGCGACGCTATAAGCAGAGCAAGCAGGCAAACGCGAAACAGCTTTTTCATCATTTTTCCTCCGATTTCCGCTCTACACGGCAGTCCAGGCCGCCGCGTTCGAGTCGAATATGTATGCTGTCACCCACGGCGACAAGGGTTGAGTCTCTGAGAATGGTCCCGTTTTGGTCGGTGGTCACGGAGAAACCGCGGGAGAGGACTTTAAGCGGGCTCATCGCCTCGAGAGACGATACGAGCCGCACATATTCCTGCCGTTTGCGCAGGAGAAGATGCTTTTCCGCCGCCGTCATCCGCTCGGTCAGACGGTCGATGTCGAGCCGCCGCGTTTGGATGAAGGCCGTGGGGCTTTCCATGACCGGACGCGCGGAGAGCTCACCGAGGCGCGATGCGGCGCCGTCCAGCTTTTTCTTCATCGCGTGATCCAGACGCTCATTGAGAGAGCGGAGCGATGCGCGCACATCCGTTTGGTCGGGCACGGCGATCTCCGCGCCGTTCGACGGCGTCGACGCCCTCGCATCGGCGACGAAGTCCGCGATCGTCACATCCGGCTCGTGGCCTACAGCCGAGATGACCGGGATGTCGGAATCATAAATGGCGCGCGCCACGCGCTCATCGTTGAATGCCCACAGGTCTTCAATGGAGCCGCCGCCGCGTCCGGTGATGATGAGATCCGCGATGTTCCAGCGGTTGGCGTAGCGGATGGCACCGACGATCTCGGGCGGCGCTTCCGTTCCCTGCACGCGCACGGGAAGCACGATGACCTTCGTCATCGGCCAGCGGTGGCCGAGGATGCGGATCATGTCACGCACGGCAGCACCCGCGCCCGAAGTGATAAGGGCTATGGTCTGCGGCATCGCGGGGATCGGTTTTTTGTGCTCCTGTGCGAAAAGGCCTTCCTTCAGGAGCTTTTCCTTGAGCTGCTCATAGGCGGCATACAGGTCGCCGATGCCCTCCGGCACGATGGCCGATGTATAAAGCTGATACGCGCCGTCGCGCGCATAGACCGAAATGCGGCCGGTGCAGATGACACTCATGCCGTTTTCCGGGCGGAAGCGCAGGCGGGAGGCGTCGGAGCGGAACATGACGCACCGAAGCGAGGCACCTGCGTCCTTCAGCGTGAAGTAGTGGTGCCCCGAAGGGTAGATCTTATAGTTGGAAAGTTCTCCGCGGACGCACACGCCGCGAAGAGCATAGTCTCCGTCCACAAGCGCACGGATGTGTTCCGTGATCTCCGTTACGGAGAGCGGAGTGACTTCGGTCATTCTTCCGCGGCTGCCGTATCATCGGCGGCGTTTTCTTCCCCGGCAGGGATCTCTTCCTCGGCGGGAGCCTCATCCTCGATCGTCACTTCGGGCACGGCCTCGCCGCGCTCGCGCATAAAGGAGCCGAGGATGCCGTTGATGAAGCGCACCGTTTCCGGCTCGTCGAAGCCCTTGGCGAGCTCGACTGCTTCGTTGATGGACGCCGCATCGGGAATGTCGGGCATATAGAGGATCTCATAGAGCGCAACGCGCAGTACGGCCAGGGCCGTGCGGGAAATGCGCGAGATCTTCCAGCCATGCGCGTAGCGGGACACAAGAGCATCGAGCTCTTCGCGGTGCTCGCTCACGCCGTTCACGAGAGCGGTGATGTAGGCGCGCTGCGTTTCGTCCGGCTCTTCGGCGAACAAATTGTCCTCTGCCGGGAGAGCGCGGAAATAGTCTTCTTCAAAAAATTCTTCGGGGCCGATGTCGCTGCCCGCCGCCGCCGCAAAGCTGAGCTGCAGAGCGAGCTGCCGTGCATTCGTTCTTGTCATACGAGGCATTACCCCTTAATGTCGGCCTTGTCAAAGGCAATGCCGGTGATGTGAACGTTGACGATGGTCTTGAGGCCGGTCATGTCTTCGATGCTCGTGGCGACGCGATCCTGCACCTTCTTGGCGACAACATTCACGCCGTAGCCGTAGCGAACCATAATGAGGATGTCGACGACGGCCTTGTCGTTTTCGGATGTGATCTTCACGCTCGGAGCCGTTGTGCTCTTGATGCCGAGGAATTCGGCGATATCCGCGCCGGGTGCGGAAGAAAGGCCGGAAACGCCCTCCACCTCAGACACGGCGGCGTTGACAACAACTTCCAGAACATCCTGAGAAATGCTGATATTTCCCTTTTCCGTCTGGCTGGTAATATAATTTTCGGGCATAGATAAAACCTCCCAGTAATTTAAACTATTCTGTGACAAT
>CAZKGZ010000007.1:0-23469 GCA_964552365.1 uncultured Oscillospiraceae bacterium
GTGCAGTGCTGCAGGATGGTTTCCGTGAGGCCGTTTCCCTCATTGCCGACGGCAACGGCCGCACGGGTGAGCGATACTTCTTTCACATCGACGCTCTCTTCCCGGAGCGCCGCACCGTACAGCGGGAGATGCCACGCCTCGAGCTTTTCGAGCAGTTCCGGGAGCGTTGTCTCCCAGAGGTTTTCGCGGAAGAGCGCGCCCATTGCGGCGCGGACGGTCTTGGGATTGTAGGGGTCGGCGCACTCGCCGAGGAGCACGACAAGCTCCGTGCCGAGAGCCGCCGCCGTGCGGAGCACCGTGCCGACATTGCCGGGATCCTGCACATTTTCGAGCACGATCACGCGGCTTGGGGCGATGCCCTCCGGGAGGGCACGCGGGCGAACCGTGAAGAGCGGCCCGGGGCTGTGCTCCAGCGGGGACGCATAATCAAAGACGTCCTCCGAGAGGGAAAAGTGCGCTGCGTTCGGCACTTCTTCGCATTTTGCGCTGCCGCGGGTATAGATCTCCGCGATGTCCGCGCCGTTCGAGACAGCTTCGCGGAGGAGCTTCTCTCCGTCGCACAGGAAAAGCCCCGTTTCGCGGCGAAAGGCCTTTTCGCGTCCGAGACGGCGAAGCGTCTGCACGCGCGCATTTTTTCGGGATGTGATGGTTTCCAAGGCTCTCGCTTTTCCTTTCCGCCGCTTCGGCACACAGCATACGATTTTACCATCATATATTCCCGCGGCGGAAAAATCAATACCTTATTTAATATATTTCCGAAAATTCAGCCGATGAAGTTCGTCGAAACGTGCGGCTCTTTCTCGGGGAGGCCGTATTTTTCCCGGCCGAGGGCAATGCTCTTCATGAGGAAGGTCATGTTGCGCGCGAGGGTGCGCATGGTCTGCAGTCCCTCGGCGTCCTGCGCCGCTTCGCCGCGGCGGCAGCCGTGCACGCTGTTCCAGTACTGGCTGGAGGCGACCGGCATGCCGCTGATGGTGAAATACTTGTTGAGCTCATCGAACGTGGCGCTCGTGCCGCCGCGGCGGGCAACGGCCACGGAGGCGCCGACCTTCATGGTCTTGTCGTAGGGTGCGGAGTAGAAGAGGCGGTCGAGGAAGGATACGACCGTGCCGTTGGCGGAGGCAAAGTAGACCGGCGAGCCGACGACCATGCCGTCGCACTCGCGCAGGATGTCCGCGGCGCGGTTCACGATGTCGTCAATGGCGCACTTGCCGAGCTTTGCGCAGGCGCCGCAGGAAATGCACCCGCGGATGGCTTCCTTGCCGATATTGAGCCGCACCGTTTCCACGCCTTCTTCGGCGAAGGTCTTTTCGAGTTCGCACAGGGCGATATCCGTATTGCCGCCCTCGCGGGGGCTGCCGTTGATGACCAGTACTTTCATTTTTTCAAATCTCCTTACTGATTTATTCTCGGATGATCTCGGCGCGGCTCGTGCCGTCCGGGTTGCGTGTTACGACGATCTGACGGTCGATCCGCTGCTGCAGTTCGCCCACGTGCGAAATGATGCCGATAAGGCGGTTCCCGTCGGCCATATCCTGCAGGGCGCGCATGGCGAGGCGGAGCGTCTCCTCATCGAGCGAGCCGAAGCCTTCATCTACGAAGAGCGAATCGAGGTGGATGCCGCCGGCGCTCTCCTGAATTTCCTCGGAAAGGCCGAGGGCGAGAGAGAGCGAGGCGAGGAATTTTTCGCCGCCGGAGAGCGACTTCACGCTGCGCTCGCTGCCGTTATAGTGGTCGATGACATCGAGTTCCAGGCCGCTCAGTGCCACATGGTCGGCGGCCGTCTCTTTGCGCTTGAGCTCATATTTGTTGCCGGACATGCGCATGAAGTGGACATTGGCGCGGCCGAGGATACGCTCGAAGTACGTGATCTGCACATAGGTCTCCAGTGTGACACGATCTTTGCCGAACATATTGCCGCTCACCGTTGTATAGAGCGAGTCCATCCAGCGGCAGCGCGCTTCATCGGTTTGGAAGGTACTGAGCATACTTTCCATTCCCTTTTTCGCCGCCTCGTTGGCATCGATGCGGCTGCGCAGGGATTCGATCTCGTCCTGCAGTGCCTGTTTCTTTTGGGTGTGTTCTTTCTTTTGCGTGCGGATGGCTTCGGGATCCTGCGGTTTGACCCCTTCCAGAAGTTTTTTGAGCTGTTCTGCTTTGCCCTCTTCTCCGGCCAGATCGCTTACGGCTTTTTGCAGATCCTCCTGCGTCTTTTTCTGTGCTGTGCGGATCTCGCCGCAGGCACTTTCGATGCGCTCTTTTTCCTTTTTCGCCTCGGCGGCGCTCGCGTAAGAGCATTCCGCGCGCAAGGCGTCCGTCTGTTTGCGGAGGGCGTCGGATCGCTCGGCCGCGGCGGCGTGCTCCGCTTTGGCGTTGGCATACGCCTTTTCCGTTTCGGACAGGTCGGCTTCCGTCTTTTGGATCGTTCCCGAAAGGACGGTGCGGCGTTTTACGTTTGTCTCTGCCGAGAAGATGCTGCTCTCGGTGCTGCGGATCGCCTCGCGGACTTTGGCCTTTTCTTCGTTGATGTCGATTTCCGCTTCGCCGAAGAGTCCGGTCTTCTTCTCCTTTGCTGTGGCTTCGGCACTGTCCGCCGCGCCCTTGGCGGTGCCGGATGCTTGGCTTGCGTCGTTCGCGAGTTTCTGCGCATCGAGAGCGTCTTTCTCCGCTCTCTTTACCGCCTGCTCGCTCGGCGCTTCCTCGCTGCATATGGCAGGGTGCGGGTGCACGCGGGAGCCGCACACGGGGCACGGCTCGCCATCGCAGAGCGTGCGTGCGAGGACGCCCGCCTGTTCGTCGTTGAAGCGGCTGCGAAGGCGCTGTGCCTCGTTTTGCGCCGTCTCGGCGTTTTCCTGCGCTCTGGTGTATTTCTCGCGGGCTGCGTCTGCCTGCCGGCGCTTGTCGGCGGCGTCTTTCACGGCCTTTTCATAATCGCGAATATTTCCCTCGCGGGTTTTCAGTTTGTCCAGCTCGCTGCGGAGCTTTTCCAGTTCGCTCCCGGCGTTTTCGAGGGCATTGTACTCATCGCGTTCCTTTTGGAGCTGTGCCTGAAGTTTCTCGCGCTTTGCTGCGCTTTCGGTTTCTTTTTTCGCTGCCTTATCGCTTTCGCGCCGAGCCTCGGCCGCTTCTCTGTCTTTTTCTTCGACGGCAGCGTATTTTTTGAGTTCCGCTTCGATGTCGTGCAGCGCTTTGGTGAGCTTTTCGAGCTCCGGTTCGCGTGCTTTTTCCCGCTCGGCGGCCTCGCTCAGCTTCTTTTGCTTTTCCACGAGAGCGGCGATGACGGTCTCGGCCGATGCGAGAGCGCGGCGGTTTTCTTCGTCCTGCGCTGCCTTCGTTTCGGCGGCGGTGAGTTCGGAGATTTTTGTTTCGATGGAGGTAAGGCCGGTGCGCAGTTCGCTCAGCTGTTTTTCATCGTTTTGCAGGATCTCTCCGAGTGCGGTGATCTTCTCCTCGTTGGTCGGCGGAAGCTCGCCGTAATCTTCGGGGAGGCGAATGCCGGAGGCATACTGATCGATGGCCCGGCTCGTTTCCGCGAGTTTTTTATTTAGAGCCAAATCATCCTCCCTCACGCGTTTTTGGAATTTCTCATAGAGATCCGTGTGGAAGAGGCTGCGGAAAATTTCCTGCCGGTCTTTGGTCTCCGCGACAATGAGCTTTTGGAATTCGCCCTGCGCGATCATCGCAATGCGGCTGAACTGGTCTTTATCCAGACCGAGAAGGTTTTTTATCGCCGCATCTACATCTCGAGTGCTTTTATCGACTATATCGCCGTTCGGCAAAATCAGGCTGGCGGAAGCCTGTTGTGTGGTCATGCCGGTTCCGTAAGCTTTCGGCCGTTCATACTGCGGATTGCGGCGGATGACATAGGTTTTTCCGGCATAGAGGAACGTGAGCTCCACCTCGGTCGGCATATCCGGTGCGGCAAACTTGGAGCGGAGCATGGATCTCTCGCGCACTTCGCCGCTCGGTTCGCCGAAAAGGGCGAAGGAGATCGCATCGAAAATGGTGGTCTTTCCGGCGCCGGTCTCGCCCGCGACGAGATAGAGACCGCGATCGCCGAGCTTGTCCAGATCGAGGACGGTTTTTCCCGCGTACGGGCCGAAGCCGGACATGACAAGTTTTATCGGTCTCATTTCAATTCCTCCCGAAGTTTCTCAAAGAGCTCTTTGGCATATCTGGTTTGCTCTTCGCTCAGTTCGCAGCCGGTTCTGTCTTTATAGAACTCGGCGAGGAGTTCCATGTCCGTCATTTTGAGGCGGCGCTCATCGGCCTGCACGACGGTGGATGTGCGCGTGCGGGTGTTGTCATAGTCGAGATTCATGATGTTCGGGTAGACCTCGCGCAGTCTCGCCATGGCGTTCGGGACTTCGTCCTCATCGGTCAGGATGGCGCGGATATAGTCTGCGGTGTCCGTGCCGGCGTAGTTTTTATAGAGCACGAGGTCGTTGTACGTCCCGCGGATCTCGCGCATGTCGTGCAGCGGGTGCAGCGGCAGCACGGAGATGGCGATATTTCCCTTTTCGCGCATCTCCACGACCGTGACGGATTTTTCCTGATCTTTCTCCGAGAAGGAGTATTTGAGCGGCGTGCCGCAGTAGCGGATGGTCTCGCGCCCGACGCTCTGCGCGCCGTGGATGTGTCCGAGGGCGACATAGTCGAAAGCATCGAAGACGGAGGCGTCCACATTGTCCGTGCCGCCGACATTGATCTCCTCGGAGCCGGACTGGGAGGCACCGGTCACGAACTGGTGCGTAACGATGACGTTGCGCTCCGCCGCATCGATATCCATGTGCGAGACGGCGCAGCGAATGGCGTCGGTATAGGAGTTGATCTCCTCGTCCGGATAGAAGCGGCGCACGCCGCTCGGCTTCAGGAACGGCAGGAGATGGAAGCGCACCGTGCCGAACCCATCTGAAAAGGATACGCTCTCCGCATGTCCTTCGTACACCGGCGAGAGATATATGCCGCTCGTTTTCATGAGCCGCGAGCCGAACGCCACGCGCTCCGGGGAGTCGTGGTTGCCGAAGATGATGAGCGTCGGGAAGCCTTTTTCCGAAAGAGCCGAGAGGAAATCATCGAAGAGTTCCACCGCCTCCGCGCTCGGTACGGCGCGGTCGTACACATCGCCCGCGATGACAACGGCATCGGGGCGTTCGCTCTCCGCGAGGGAGAGGATCTCATCGAGTATATGCTTTTGATCCTCGAGCAGCGAAAAATTTTTCAGGCGCATGCCGAGGTGCAGATCGGATAAATGAAAGAATTTCACGGTTCTCCTCCATTCTGTAGTATTCTCTTATATTAACACGATATATAGAATTTAATCAACCTTTTAACCATTACATTCGTGCGCTGTTTTTGCAAAAAATGCTCCCGTTCCGAAAGGGCAGTCCGATCCGGAACGGGAGCAGCGTTTTTTGTTGTTTTGCTCTCTTATGCCTTGACGCTCTCGCGGGCGACTTCGGCGATGTGGGAGGCGCACAGGCCCATCTCTTCGAGCAGAGCGGCGGCGGGGCCGGAGTGGCCGAACTCGTCGTTCACGCCGACACGGCGCACGGGGACGGGGTGCTTCTCGCTCACGAGCGAGCACACGGCTTCGCCGAGTCCGCCGATGATGCTGTGCTCTTCGCACGTGACGATGCGGCCGCACTCTTTGGCGGCGGCGAGGATGGTCTCCTCGTCGAGCGGCTTAATGGTGCACACATTGATGACGCGGGCGGAGATGCCTTCCCCGGCGAGCGTTTCCGCTGCCTTGAGGGCTTCGGCGACCATGAGGCCGGTGGCGACGATGGCAACATCCTTGCCGTCGCGCAGGACCTCGGCTTTGCCGATCTCGAAGGAGTAGCCCTCTTCCTCGTGCACGACGGGGACGGCGGCGCGGCCGAAGCGGATGTACACGGGGCCCTTGTGCTCATAGGCGGCCTTCACGGCGGCGCGGGCTTCCACATCGTCCGACGGGGAGAGCACGACCATGCCGGGGATGGTGCGCATGAGGGCGAAGTCTTCGCAGCACTGGTGAGATGCGCCGTCCTCGCCGACGGAGATGCCGCCGTGGGTCGCGCAGATCTTCACATTGAGGTGCGGGTAGCCGACGGTGTTGCGCACCTGCTCAAAGGCGCGTCCGGCGGCGAACATGGCAAACGAGGAGCAGAACGGCACGAAGCCCATGGTGGACAGGCCCGCGCTCACGCCGATGAGGTCGGCTTCCGCGATGCCGCAGTTGATGTGGCGGTCGGGATAGGCCTTTTTGAAAATGCCGGTCTTGGTGGCGCCGGCGAGGTCGGCATCGAGAACGAGGATATCGTCATGCTCGGCGGCGAGAGCCGTTACGGCGTTGCCGTAGCTTTCGCGGGTCGCGATCTTTTTCACTTCAGCCATTATTCTGCCTCCTGTTCCCGCAGAGCCGCGGTCAGTTCATCGACAGCGGTCTTGTACTGCTCGTCGTTCGGCGCTTTGCCGTGCCAGCCGACCTGATTTTCCATGAAGGAAACGCCCTTGCCCTTGACGGTCTTGAGGATGATGGCGGAGGGGCAGCCCTTCTTTTCTTCCGCGTTCTTGACAGCCGCTTCGATGGCGTCGAAGTCGTGGCCGTCGACGGTCTGGACATACAGGCCGAAAGCGGCGAACTTCTCGTCGATCGGGTACGGGCTCATGACTTCGCTGATGGCACCGTCGATCTGGAGATTGTTGTTGTCGACGAACACGAGGAGGTTATCGAGGTGGTTGTGGGCGGCGAACATCATGGCCTCCCAAACCTGACCCTCTTCGATCTCGCCGTCGCCGAGGAGCGTGTAGACGCGCACGCCGTTTCCGAGGCGCTTCGCGCCGAGCGCCATGCCGGCCGCCGTGGAAACGCCCTGGCCGAGCGAGCCGGTGGACATGTCAACGCCGGGGGTAAGATTCATATTGGGGTGGCCCTGCAGACGGCTGCCGATGTGGCGGAGCGTCTTGAGCTCTTCCACCGGGAAGTAGCCGCGGTTGGCGAGCACCGAGTAGAGCGCCGGGGCGGCGTGGCCCTTGGAGAGCACGAACCGGTCGCGGTTTTCCATCTTCGGGTTCTGCGGGTCAATGTTCATTTTGCGGAAGTAGAGATACGTCAGCACATCGGCTGCGGAAAGGCTTCCGCCCGGATGGCCGGATTTTGCCGCGTATACGCCCTCGATGATGCCGAGGCGCACTTTGCAGGCGGCGATCTTCAGCTGTTTCTTTTCGTCCTGCGTCAAAATGGAATTCCCTCCTTGGCGGAATTCTCCGCCGATTATATTGAACGTGCCTATTATATGTTTTTCCCGGGATCGCGTCAAGAAGAAAACGTCCTCGGAAACGGAATTTCCGAAGACGTTTGAGCAGTATTGATTATTGGAGTGCTGCGGAGAGGTCGCCGAGGCGGTTCCGGATGTAGGCCGGGACCTCGTCGACGGGGATCTCGAGTGCTACGGCGAGCTCGCCGAAGAGAAGCTCCTCGGCGCGGCGGAGATATTTTTCGTCCGTGCTGCCGATGCGCTTCTGACGCTTTTCGGCCTCTTTTTTCTTCGCGCGGATGGACTTTGCGAGCCGAATCAAGTCGAGGCTGTCGAACGAGGTGATCTGCTTCTGATAGGCATTGCGCAGGGCGCTCAGGTTCTTTTCCGTGCAGATGACCGCGGGGATGCCGGGCATGGCATCGACTACGGCTTCCGCCTCATCGCGGTTCATCACCGGACGGATCGGCACTTTGCCGCTGTCGGCCGGCGTGCGGATGGTGCCGGACTGATAGAGCGGCCGAAGGCAATAATACGGTTTTCCCGGCTCCGTCGCGGAAAATTTCACCGAGGTGATATCCTCCACCACACAAACTCCCGTTCCGCCATACATAACCTTCTCACCGATGGAAAACATTCTTACCCTCCTGTAAATTCTCGAACACCGACCTCCGGCACGGTATGTCTGCGGGTCGGTTTACCTTTACTTTTCAATCATTATGACTGATTATACCATATTTTTCACCTTGGATGCAAGCGGAAAAATTCACAATTTCGTTACAAAAACGGTAAATTCCGCAGAAAAACGGGAGCTTCTTTGTCCGCTGCGTGCGGACAGGGAAGCTCCCGGAAAATCATATTCTGGTTCGGATGCGGTTATTTAACCATTTCCCGCACGGCGCGATAGACGCGCGTGACATTCACCATGAGCTGTTCGCGCGTGAGGTCGCCTTCCTTGAGGCCGGCGAGCATATCGTTGAAGTCGCCTTTTCCGCCGGGCATCATGAGGTCGCCGCCGGCGGCTGCCACGAAGCGCGGCTTGACGGGACGGTGGGTGTCGTTCTTATTGGCCATCACGCTGCCGACGACCCAGTCGGTCATGACGATGCCGCTGAAGCCGAACTCGCTGCGGAGCACATCCTGCACGAGGTCGCGGCGCTCGGCCGTGTGGGTGCCGTTGAGGAGGTTATAGGAGGTCATGACGGCGGCGGGAGAGCTCTCGCGCACGCAGATCTCGAAGCCGCGCAGATAGATCTCGCGCAGGGCGCGCTCGGAGACGATGCTGTTGCTGCCGACGCGATTCGTTTCCTGGTTGTTGGCGCAGAAGTGCTTGACGGTCGTGCCGCGGCCGGGATGCTTCTGCACGCCGCGCGTGACGGCGGCGGCGAACTTGCCGCTCAGGAGCGGATCTTCGGAATAGTACTCGAAGTTTCTGCCGCACAGGATGGTGCGGTGGATGTTCAGCGCCGGGGCGAGCCAGTAGTGCACGCCGAAGCGCTCCATCTCGTCGCCCACGATATCGCCGCATTCCTCGGCGAAGACCGTGTTCCAGCTCTGAGCCAGCGCGGTGCCGATGGGGATCATCGTGCAGTACTGGTATTCCACCTTGGCGTTCTTCGGCGCTTTGGACTTGCCGCTGAGGGCTTTGGTGAGCCAGCGGAGCGGCGCGGACATATACTCAAGCACGCTTTCGGGGATGCCGGCGGCGGCAACGGAGTGCGCGCCCTTTTCGTCGCGGTAGAACTCGCGGCTCAGGCGAAGGCCGGCGGGGCCGTCTGCCATCACGGCGGCGGGGAAGCCCGCATCGTGCAGCATGCCGGTCGTCTCCCCCGCTGCGCCCGCGATATTCTTCGAGGCGCTGCCGATGATGCTGAGCATGCCGCCCTTGGGGTCGAAGGCACCGATGTTCGCATAGACGAGCTGCTCGTCCGTGAGGTTCCGGACGGCATCGTCTATGGTCCTGTCTTCCTCGTAGCACACGGTCTCGGTCGGGATCTCACCGAGCTTCCGACGCGGGAGATCGTCGCTCACTTTCTCGCGCTCTTTCGCTTCCGGCGTCCAGTCGGTGAAGTCCGGCTTGCCGAGGGCATTGCGGCACTGCTTGACAAGGATCTCGTTTTCCGCTTCAATGACGGCGGCGGGAGAGGTGTGCACGCTGTCGGTGCCGACGCGGACGATGTACTCGCCGGCTTCGAGGATATACGCCGCACGCTCCTCATCGTACGAGGAGATGTCGCGCAGATCAAAGCACACGCTCACGCTCTCGCTCCCGCCCGGGGCAAGTTCGGCGGTCTTGGCAAAGCCCGCGAGGGACTGATAGGGCTTGGCGAGCTTCCCGGCGGGGGCGGAGACATAGACCTGCACGATCTCTTTGCCGGCGCGCTTGCCGGTGTTCGTCACGGTCGCTTTCACCGTGACGGACGGCCCTTGTACATCCACACCGTCGGTTTGGACGGAGAATTCGGTATAGGAAAGGCCGAAGCCGAACGGGAAGAGCGCCTTTTTCCCGACAGAATCGAAATAACGGTAGCCGACGAACACGCCTTCCTTATAGCGCGTGTCGTTGTTGTCGCCGAAGTCGCCTTCGGTGCAGTAGTCCTCCCACGCGCTCCATGTGGTCGTGAGCTTGCCGGAGGGGTTCTGACGGCCGAGCAGGATGTCCGCGAGGGCGGAGCCGGTGTCCGGGCCGAGCTGCGAGAGGATGAGGATGTTTTTGACATCCGCCACGCCGCTCAGGTCCACCGCGCCGCCGACATTCAGCACGAGCATGAATTTATCGAATTTTTCGTTCAGCGCGAGGATGTCGCGCTGCTCCGATGCGGTGAGGAGGACATCGCCCGCGATGCTCTTGCGGTCGTTGCCCTCGCCGGAGATGCGGGAGACCACATAAATGGCGGCCTCGCCTGCGGCATCCATGGGGATGTCGTATTCCGGCTCCGGCATGGGACGGCCCATGCCGTAGAGGGCGGCATTGATTTTGGCGGCTTTCGCCTCCGCTTTGATTTGCCGGATAAATGTCTTGCGCGCTTCGACGCAGACGGCTTCGTATGCGTCCATCCACTTCTTCGTGGTCAGCGTGAAGCCTGCCGCTTCGAGGCCTTTTTCGATGGTCGTAAAATAGCGGGAGTTCACTTCGCCGGAGCCGGTGCCGCCCTTGACGGTGCGGCGGACGCCGGAGCCGTAGGCCGCGATGCGGCAGGGGGCGTTCAGCGGGAAGCTGCCGTCCTTTTTCAGCAGGACGGTGCACTCGGCGAGATGTGCGCGCACGAGCGACTGATGCTCTTTCTCGTAATCAAACATAGGGCTGTTCTCCTTTTATTTCAGTGTGAAGCTGCGGAAATCGGCGCTGCCGGTGCCGTTGAAGGTGAAGTAGAGCGCTCGCTTGCCGGTCTCGCTCTCCGCGGGGGCGGAGCACTCACTCCAGTCCGAACCGAGCTGCAGATCGATCACGGCGATGGGGTCGCCGGAGAGCTCCGTGCGCACTTCCATTTTTCCGCTCCCCTGTCCGCGCACGGATACGGAAACGGCGGTGAGGCCGTTCATGGCGAAATACTTGAAGCCCGCCGTCGCGCCGTCCTTCATGTTGGCGATGTACTGGTCGCCGTTTTCGGTGCGGTCCTCGCCCGACTGGGTGAAATAGGGATGCAGCTTTTTCTTGTCCTTCTCATGCGGCTTCAGGTAGGCAAAGGTGCCTTCGCGCGCGAAAAGATTGCAGGCGATGCGCGCTTCGTATGTGCCGCGGCCCTCGAGCGGCGTGGGGTTCAATCCGCAGCTCGTCATTTCGACCTGTGCGATGGAGCCGTCGGGCGCGATGGTGATCTTCTCGGCGCAGCCCTGGCGGCAGCACTTCTGCTTGTTCGTCTGGCGGTGGTAGAAGATGTACCACTGATCGCCGATCTGCACCATGCCGCCGTGGGTGTTGCCGGTATAGTTGTCCGCCTCGGTGCGGCCGCAATAGCCGATGTCACCGATGCTGACGAGCGTGCCGCCGTAGCGGAAGCCGCGGTTCGGCTCATCGCTCACCGCGTAGCAGAGCTCGTGGCTGAGCTCGGAGGAGTAGACGAGGTAATACTTGCCGTTGATCTTGCGCGGCGAGCTGGCCTCGTAGAAGCCGTGGCCTTCGAAGTCGGTGCCTTTGGCCGCCTCCGGGCCGGGGATGACCGGCATCTCGCCGCCCTTTACGGTCTTCATGTCCGGCTCGAGCTCGAGGCATACGCCGTTCTCCAAATTATTTCCGCGCATTTTCAGTATCTTTTTCATGAAGCCGGGGCGCGGGGAGAAGCCGACATAGAGATAATACTTTCCGTCGTCATCCGCGAGGACACCGGGGTCAAAGGCGAAAACCTCCCCTTTTTTGCTGCCCCAGGGGTGGCCGTCCGGATGCTGCACATAGCCGTAAAACTCGTAATTGCCGGCCGGGGTGTCGCACACGGCGACCGAGGTGATCGCAAGTGCATGGAGCTGATAATAGAGATAATAGCGGCCGTCCGCGCCCTGTACGACATCGGGCGCGCACATGTGCATTTTGCCGTTCGTGTTTTTGGGGTCCTGTTCCTTGCGGTAAATGGTGCCCTCGAGGCGCCAGTCGCCGAGATCGGTGAGCGGTGCCGACCAGCACACATAGTCGCCGAGGCAGAAGTCGGCGCCGTTAAACAGGTCGTGGCTGCCGTAGACATAGAGGCGGTCGCCGAATATGTGCGGCTCGCCGTCCGGGACATACTCCCAGCTCGGGAGATAGGGGTTGAATGCCTGCATTATAGTTTCTCCTCCTCGAAATTACAGGAATTTAATGAGCATACGGATCTGAAGCAGTACGTTCCGCTCGAGAACGGCGCGGGAGAGCCGGCCTTCCTTCACGGCCTTTTGCAGCATCTTCACATACTTGCCGCTGCCTTCGGTGAGCCAGCAGTTGCCCGCTTTCACCATTTCCACCGCATCGACGGTGTCGTAGGTGCCCCAGTCGGTCATGATGAAGGTATCCTTGAGACCCCACTCCTCGCGGATGAGCGTCTGCAGCATATCGGCGTTTTCCGCGGGGTAAATGCCGTTCACGGCGTTGTAGCTCGTCATGAGGGCCGACGGCTTCTGGATATTCTTTGCGATCTCGAAGGTCTTGAAGTAGATCTCGCGCAGCGCCCGCTCGGAGACGATGCTGTGGCTCGCCTTGCGGGAGGAGTCCGATCCGTTGCAGAAGAGGTGCTTATAGCAGCAGCCGACGCCGTTCTGTTCGAGTCCCTTGCCGTGCATGCCCGCCATCGTGCCGGAGAGGTACGGATCTTCCGAGAAATACTCGGGGTGGCGGCCGTTCAGGATATTGCGGTGGATGTTCTGCGCGGGGCCGAGGTTGAGCTGGATGCCGTTTTCCTTCGATTCCTCGGCGATGACCTTGCCGACGGCGTAGGCAAGATCTTTGTTGAAGCTCGCCGCGATGCCGGCGCTGCTCGGGAAGCCGATGTTCGGCTTTTTGATGTTCACGCCCGTGTTGCCGTCCGAGACGGTGAAGAGCGGGAATTTATATTTGGCGATGCGGTTGATCTTGCCCGCCGCGCCGTTCTGCCACGGCATATACCAGTTGGAGCCGCCGCAGACATTCATTTTGCAAAGCTCGTCGTCCGACATCTGCGCGACGAAGTTTTCGGCTTGGCTCGGGTGACGGAGAAGCTCGGGGAATGTGATGCGCTTGCCCTTATATTCCGGCAGCGGCTGCGGCGCGTACACGGGGCGCGGTGCCGGCGTCGGGATGCGCTCCTCGACGGGGACGATCTTCGTGTCATCTCCCACGGTCGGGTCGCTCTTTGTGAGGCGCTTGAAAGATTCGACCGGCGCTCCGATGCGGTGCACGGTTTCCACGGTTTCGTCCCCGGTCAGCGTGAAGGTGCCGATCGCGTGTGCGGCGGCGAGGGAACTGCCGCAGTGTACGGCGTATTCGCCTTTTTCGAGCACGAAGGCGCATGCCTCCTCGTCGAAGCTCGCGAAGGTCTTCTTCTCGGCGATGAGATGGAGCGTTTCGCTCTCGCCGGGGGCGAGTTCTTTCGTTTTCTCGAAGGCGGCGAGCACGCGGCTCGGCTTTTCGAGCTTCCCGTCCGGAGCGGCGATATAAAGCTGTACGACTTCCTTGCCGGGCACGGCGCCGATATTCCTGACCTCCGCATCCACGGAAACGGTCTCGCCGTTCCACACGGGTGCGGTATAGGCGATGTCGAAATCGGTGTAGCTCAGGCCGTGGCCGAAGGAGAAGGCGGCGTCCTTTCCGAAGGTATCGAAGTAGCGGTAGCCGACATAGATGTCCTCTTCATAGAAGATGCGCACGCCGAATTGCTTCTCCCCCGGCTGCTTGTCGGAGGCTTTGAGATTCGGGAAGTTGTACGCGCTCGGGCAGTCGTAGTAGTCCCACGGATAGGTGTCGGGGAGCTTGGCGCTCGGGCTGCAGCGTCCGTCGAGGATCTCCATGAGAGCGTAGGACGCGCCCATGCCGGCAAAGCCGGTATAGAGGATGGCGTCCACGGAGATGTCCTTCGCCCACTTCATTTCGATGGGGTAGCCGGAGTTGATGATAACAACGGTCTTTTCAAACGCTTCGGAGACCGTACGCAGGAGCTCGCGTTCCTCGTCGGTGAGATAGTAGGAGTTCTTGTCGGGGCGGTTGTCGGCGAACTCGCCCGAGACGCGGGAGATGATGACCACGGCGGTGTCGGACTTTTCCCTGGCCGCGGCGAGCTGCCCGGCGGTCGGGATGACGGTCTCGTGCGTTTCGTAGAGCGCGGCGATGTCGCGGTTGAGAGAGAAGGTCGAGTGCTCGGCGATCGCCTGGTGCACGCTCGCCTGCCAGCGCGGGTGGATGAGTCCCGCTCCGGTGGCGGTGTTGTAGAAGACATACTGTCCGCGGCCGAAGAGGTTCAGCGTGGCGTTCGGGTCGAGCGGCAGCGCGTGGTTATCGTTTTTGAGCAGCACCATGCACTCGCGCGCGGCCTGCATGGCGACGGCATCGTGCGCATCGTAGGCATACGGCTCCGTCTTTACGGCGCGCTTGCCGGTCTTGAACTTCATGACCGTCTTCGGGAAGGGCGTGCCGTCCTCGGCGATGAAGCCCGATGCCTCCATGGTGTATTCCGTGTCGTACTCGCGGGCGACGCTGCCGACCGGCACGGTGAGACAGTGCATGGAAAAGCCCATGGCTTCCATCTCAAATTCCTTGCCCTTCGGAATTTCGATGCCGTTTACCGTGATCTTGCCGTAACCGTTCCCGGCGAGCGGCTTGCTCAGCCGCAGCGTAACGGGGTGCTCCATGCGCTCAAACGCCGTGAGCCGTCCCTGCATCTGGTCGAGGTCGAGTTTTTTGCCGTCAAAAAGAGAAATTTTGTTTCTTGCCATGTTGTGCCTCCTGTTTTGTTTCACGGATATGCCGAAACCCACGGCGCGAAAATGCGCTGTGGGAGTTCGGCATGATATGGGATCTTTACTTCTTTTTTGCTTTCTTTGCTTCCGCCCTGGCGCGCTTGGCTTCTTCCTTGGCACGCTTGGCGGCGAGTTTGGCCTGATATTTGGCTTCTTCCTCTTCGAAGCTCAGACCCTTCTTCTCGCATTTGGCTTTCAGCTCGGCGATGCGGTTTTCTTCGGCGAGCTTGTCCTGCTCGGCCTGCTCGATGGCGGCGAGCTCTTCGGCGGAGTGCCACTCCACGCCCTTGGCCGCAGCTTCGGCTTTGTAGCGTGCCACGATGGTGCTCTGGATCTCGGGCAGGTGGTCTTCCACATCGAAGAACCAGAAGAGGATGAACTGCACGACGGCGATGATGCCCGCAAAGCCCATGTAGCCGAACACGAAGAAGTTCTGCACGCTCTGGTTCTGCACGACCCAGGAGCCGTCGGCCGCCGGAGGAACATAGCCGAAGGCGGAGAGGCCGAGGTTGAAGCCGCCCTGTGCGAGACCTGCTGCCACAGTGAAGATGATGGTGTAGATGGACATCGTGATGCCGTCTACGCGGAAGCCGCATCTGGCCTCCACATCGTCCATGGCATCGGCGAGCATACTCATCATAATGTATGTGGCGGGGAGCGCGCCGAATGAGCGGATCATCAGTGCCGGAAGCACGGCGGACATCGATGTGGGGTTCAGAACGAACAATATCGTGCCGGCCACCGTCACGGCGAGACCCGTGAGCGTCACGGAGCGCTTGCCGAATTTGCGGACGAGCGGCCACATGATGAGGATGCCGAAGCCGAGCGGTGCGTTGCCGACAGCCGAGACGAGCGTCTGCGTGGTGCCGTCGTTGTAGGTGCCGAGCACCCAGTTGCAGTAGTAGATGAGGCTGGTGTTCTGCAGGTTGGTCGCGATCTGCGAGATGATAAAGACGACCATGATGATGATCCAGTAACGGCTGGAGAGGCAGGCTTTGAGCTGCTCGCGGACGGAGAGCGACTTGGTATCGGTTTCGAGCTCTGCCGCTTCCTCGGTGATGCGCTCCTTCGTGAAGAAGTACTCGATCATCACGCAGGGGAACGCGACAACGGAGAAAATGCTGATCATGCGGAGCCATTTTCCGGCATCCACGCCGAGAGCCGGGATCACGGCCATCGGGAAGATCAGAGCGACGAACATGCCGGGGATGATGCAAAGCGCCATGTTGGAGAGCATCGCGAGGCCGTCACGCTGCTTCACATTGCGGGTGGAGAGCGGTACGAGCATCGTGTGGCTCATGTAGTACATGGTGTAGGCGATGGAGTAGTAAAGGTTGAAGCTCAGGACGACCCAGATGACCTGCACCGTTGTTCCGGCCTGCGGGACGGCGAAGGCCAGGATGCCGGAGATGAGCAGGAGCGGCGCGGACATCAGAAGCCACGGACGCGCTTTGCCCTGCCGGGTCTTCGTGCGCTCGATCATCTGACCCATGATGACATTCGTGATGGCATCGATGATCTTGGATACGATGGGAAATACCAGAAGGAACATGCCGTTCCATACCCCGCCGATCTTCAGTACATCGGTATAGAAGACGTTGAGGTAGCTGGCGATAATGGCGTTGAGCAATATAACGCCGGCCGGTCCGAAGAAGAAGCCGATCCAGCGCTCGCTGTTCGTCACATTGGCCGAACGGATGCGGCTGTCCATTTTCGGGGAATCGAAAAATTTCAGTATGCGGTAGCTGCTCATGTTTTGCTCTCCCTTTCCTTTTGTCAAAGCGATTGTAACAGAGCCGAAACAAGAGCGTTAATAATTTTCTGTTATTTTTATCAAAAATATGTTATAATTGAAAAAGAGAGCAGAATTCTGTTAGAAAAAGCAAAATCACGATATTGGCACAAGTGTCTTCCGTGCTATAATGCGAACACATTCCATTTAGGAGGATACTATGAAGCTCAATGAGCATGCCGATGTCGTGCGTTTTTTGAAAACCGTCAACGAATGTCCGGGAGAAGTCACATTCTGCACGGAGGACGGTGACTGCCTGAATCTGAAGTCCGCTCTTTCGCAGTATGTTTTTGTTATGCTCTTTTCGAAGCCGGAGCTGCTGCGGAGCGGCGAGATCCGATGCGGGGAAGCAGCCGATGAGCGGCTGCGCGAATTTATGATGAGGTGACGCCATGACGCGGGAGGAATCTCTGCAGTTTTTCCAAAAGCTGATCTTCTGCGGACACAGTCTGTATTTCTGGAGCTACGATGTGAACTGGGAGCTCATATCCACGAGCTGCCCGGCCAGAGAGCCGCTGGATATGTTTTTCCGGATGAACCGTCCGGAGATCCCGGAGGATACCTCGCGCCCGCTCGTGATCGCGGGTTCACTCGGGCTGATGTGGATCGCGGATTTTCAGAAGAAGGACGGGGCCGTCGGGCAGATCCATGTGATCGGGCCGGTGTTCACCGAGGACGTCGCGCTGCAGAATCTGGAAGCGAATCTGCGCGCGCTCCGTCTGCCGGACGATGTCCGCCGCGGCTTTCTCGCCATTCTCAACGATATTCCGATATTCACCGTTACGCGGTTTTTCGAGTACGGCATCATGCTGCACTACTGCCTTACGGAGGAGTATCTCGCAAACAGCGATTTCCTGCTCCCCGCCGCGGACAATAATGCGCTCAAGATCCCTGCGGCTCCTCGCGATACTCACGCGACATGGGCGATGGAGCAGCAGCTTTTGAAGCTTGTGGAAGACGGGAATCTGCAGTACAAAGAGCAGTCGGCGCGGCTCGTAAACATGGGAGACACCGCCCGGCTGGGAAACGGCGATCCCATACGCAATCTCAAGAACATAACCATCATATACACGGCGCTGTGCACCCGCGCCGCCATCCGCGGCGGGCTGCCGCCCGAGATCGCATACAGTCTCAGTGACATGTATATTCAGAGCATCGAGTCGTCGCACTCCTTCGGCGAGATCGTCGAGGTAAATAATGCGATGGTCGATGACTATGTCCACCGCGTGCACCGGTGCCGCACCCGTCCGGAGCGCTCGGCGCAGACGGAAAAATGCTGCTACTACATTCAGACACACCTTACGGAGAAGATCACCGTGAAGACGCTCGCTGACTACGCGGGCTATACGGAGACGTATCTCTCCCGCAAGTTCAAGGCCGAGACGGGAATGTCGGTAACGGAATATGTCACGCAGCAGAAAACGGAGCTTGCCAAGAAGCTGCTGCGCGAAAATAAGCTCTCCGTGAGCGACATTGCGGAAATGCTCTGCTTCGGCACGCAGAGCTACTTCAGCGAGCAGTTCCGAAAGGTCACCGGGCAGACGCCCGGAGAATACCGGAAAGGGCAAAAGTAATTTTTCCCCGCAGAAAGAAACACCGGGCCGGATACGAAGCGTATCGGGCCCGGTGTTGTTTTCTTATCGGATGCGGGGATTATTCGTCGTCATCCTCGTCATCATCGTCATCCTCGTCTTCTTCCTCGTTCTTTTTGTCGCGGAGGACTTTCACGATGAGGACGGCGGCCACGGCGATCACGGCCACGGCCAGTACGCCGATGATGATATAGAGGACAGTCGTCTTGCTGCCTGTCTTGGCCGTTTCGGCGGAAGCTTCCTCTTCGGTGCCGTCATCGACCTGGGAGCCCGCGGGGATCGGCTGGATGGTCTCATAGCCGCACACGGAGCACACGCCCTTCTGCTGGCCGTCTTCGGTCGCCGTCGGCTTGGTCAGCACGGTCCAGGTGTAGGTGTGGAAGGCTTCGTCACCGTGCTCGCCGCAGGTGCACTGATGCCAGTGGGAAATGTCGTTGTGCTCCCACACGCTCGAGTAGCTGTGCTCGTGCGTCTTTTCGGCGGTGAAGGTGACTTCGACGGTATTGGAATAGTAGGGGTCGGACTTGGTGCCGTTCGAGGTGAGCGTCACGCTCACGCGGTAGTAGGTCGTGCCCTCGGTCTGCTCGGGCTTATAGGTGGAGCTCGTAGCGCCGGCAATGGCTTTCATCGCGGTGGTGTTACCCGAAGTGCCGCTGTACCACTGGTAGGAGAGCGTGCCGCCGTCGGTGGAAGTTGCCTGCACTGAAAGGGTGAAGTTCGGATTTTCATTCACTTTATAAGTGCCGCCGACCGGCTGGGAAATGATGCTGAGGGAGGCCGATTTCTTCGTTACGGTGAGAGAGGCTTCGGCGGATCTCGTCTCGCCGGCGCTGTTCTTGAAAACGCACGCGGCGCTCCAGCCGTTGAGTTCATAGGGAACATTGCTGAGCGTGAGCGTTTCGGTGTCGCCGCCGCTGACACGGAGGCTCGGGTACGCATTGCCGATGGTCTTGTAGTCATAATCGCGCGTGCCGTCTGCGCTGATGATGTGCCATGTGTAAGATTCGGTGTTCTCCGCGCGGGCAATGAAGATAGCCTGTCCGCCCTCGGTGAGCGTCTCGCCGGTCGGGTCTTTCGTGACGACCGGAGCCTGCGGGATGGTCTGGATGTTGACGCGGCAGTAGCTCGTTGTCACGGCACCGACGCTGTTGACAAACTGGCAGTAGAAATCCGCGCCGTCAAATTCCGAGACGGCCTTCACGGCGAGCATGCTGTCGGTCTGTCCGTCGAG
The DNA here is from genome assembly GCA_964552365.1 of uncultured Oscillospiraceae bacterium. Taxonomy (GTDB): domain Bacteria; phylum Bacillota; class Clostridia; order Oscillospirales; family Oscillospiraceae; genus Apopatocola. Next base: position 19,249 of record CAZKGZ010000007.1, read on the forward strand.
CGGAACGGGAGTGCCGTCGCCCTTCTTATAATACCACTGTGTCGCCGAGGCGCCCGTGGCCGAGGCGATGATCATGATGGTGTCGCCCTCGGAGATGGTGAGGTTGGTGGGGCTCACATCCTCGGTGATGACGGGCTTGGTGAGCACCGTGACCTTGCAGGTCTCGGACTGGTCGCTGCCGGCGGAGTTCTGCACGAAGCAGTAGAATTCCGCATCGTTGTACGAGGTGTCTACCGAGAGGATCTGGTAGGTGTTGGATGTCTGTCCTTCGACCGGGGTGTCGCCGTCGGGATGGACGCGGTACCACTGGTAGGAGAGGTCGCTGCCGGACGCTTCGATCGTAAGGGTGAGCGTCTGCCCCTCGGCTACCGTGAGGGTGGTCGGCACATCGGTATAGATGACCGGTGCATCATCGGCCAGGACCGAAATGCCAAGCGCCGCGGTGAGGCATACCGTCAGAAGGACGGCCATAAGGCGTTTGAAAATGAGTTTGCGCATATACTTGTTCTCCTCCCCCATGCCGAATGCATGGGATGAAATCTTCCTTTGTTTCTTTGTCTATTAGACGCATGAGAAGGCAAAAAAGTTTTGCGGGCCAAAAAATATCCCGAAGCGCCATTGTAGCGTTTCGGGGTATTTTTGTCAATGATTCTTTTGCACGATTTTTTTCTGATTTCAGCCGAGGCGGCGGAGAGATTCTTCCAGATTGGCGATGAGGGCTTCGAGCTTTTCGGCGCGCTCGCGCTCGGTGGCGACGACATTCGCCGGGGCGCGGGAGACGAAGCTCTCGTTCGAGAGCTTGCGGCGCTGATTCTCGAGGAAGCCGCGGTTCTTCGCGAGTTCCTTGTTGATGCGCTCGCGCTCCTTGTCGAGGTCGACGAGCTCGCTCATCGGGAGGAAGCAGCTCGCGTCCTTCGTCACAATGGAGACCATCTTATCGGCGTCCGCGGGGGCTTCGTCGAGCACGGCGACTTCCTCGGCGTATGCCAGGCGGCAGAGGTAATCGCGTCCGCTCTCGAAGGCCGCCTTGTCCTCGGCGACGATGTAGAGGTGGGACTTTCTGGACGGCGGGACGTTCATTTCGCTGCGGCGGCTGCGGATGGCGCGAATGGCCTCCATGACCTTCTCGAAGCGGGCGCTCTCGGTCGGGAACGCCATGGCCTCGCTGTACACGGGGTAGCTCTGGATCATCAGTGCATCGCCTTCGTGCGGCAGTGCCTGATAGATCTCCTCGGTGATGAACGGCATGAAGGGGTGCAGGAGCTTGAGCGTTTCGGTGAGCACATAGAGAAGGACTTTCTGTGCCTGAATGCGCGCAGCTTCGTCCTCGCTGTTGAGGCGGGCTTTCGTGAGCTCGATGTACCAGTCGCAGAAGCTGTCCCAGATGAAGTCGTAGATCTTCTGCGCGGCGATGCCGAGCTCGTACTTATCGAGATTCTCGCCGACTTCGCGGGCGAGGTCGTTGAACTTGGAGAGGATCCACTTGTCCTCGAGCTCGAGCGTCTCGGGCAGCTCGTTCTTGTCGATGGTGAGGTTCATCATCACGAAGCGCGAGGCGTTCCAGAGCTTGTTGGCAAAGTTGCGCATGGCTTCGCAGCGCTCCGGGAAGAAGCGCATGTCGTTTCCGGGCGAGTTGCCGGTGATGATGTTGAAGCGGAGCGCGTCCGCGCCGTAGGTGTTGATGACCTCAATGGGGTCAACGCCGTTGCCGGCGGACTTGGACATCTTTTTGCCCTGCGGATCGCGGATGAGGCCGTGGATGAGCACGGTGTGGAACGGGATCTTCTTCATGTGCTCGCAGCCGGAGAAGATCATGCGGGCGACCCAGAAGAAGATGATGTCGTAGCCCGTCACGAGCACATCGGTCGGATAGAAGTACTCGAGATCCTCGGTCTTGTCCGGCCAGCCGAGCGTGGAGAACGGCCAGAGGGCGCTCGAGAACCAGGTGTCGAGCACGTCGCTCTCGCGGCGGATGTTCTTCGAGTGGCAGGCCTCGCACTCGCAGGCGTCTTCGCGCGAGACGGTGATGTGGCCGCAGTCGTCGCAGTACCACGCGGGGATCTGATGGCCCCACCAGAGCTGGCGGGAGATGCACCAGTCGCGCACGCCGTACATCCAGTTGAGGTAGGTTTTGGAGAAGCGGTCGGGAACGAATTTGATCTCGCCGTCTTCCACCACGCGGATGGCTTCCTTGGCGAGAGGCTCCATTTTCACGAACCACTGGTCGCTCGCGAGCGGCTCCACATCGTTGTGGCAGCGGTAGCAGGTGCCGACATTGTGGACGCACGGCTCGATGGACACGAGATAGCCCTGCTCCTCGAGCTCCTGCACGATGGCCTTGCGGGCTTCGTAGCGGTCCATGCCGTCCCACTTGTAGCCGCCGGTGATCTTGCCTTCGCCGTCGAGCATCAGGTACTGCGGCAGGTCATGGCGCAGGCCGACTTCGAAGTCGTTGGGGTCGTGGCACGGCGTGATCTTCACGCAGCCGGTGCCGAATTCCATGTCGGCGTGCTCGTCGCCCACGATGGGGATCTCGCGTCCCACGAGCGGGAGCGTGACGGTCTTGCCGATGAGATCCTTGTAGCGCTCGTCCTCGGGGTTCACCGCAACGGCGGCATCGCCGAGCATCGTCTCGGGACGCGTCGTGGCGACCTCGACGCTGCCGGAGCCGTCCGTGAGCGGATAGCGGATGTGCCAGAAGAAGCCGTTCTTCTCGACATATTCGACTTCGGCGTCCGAGAGCGCCGTGGTGCAGTGCGGGCACCAGTTGATGATGCGCTTGCCGCGGTAGATGTAGCCCTTTTCATAGAGGCTGCAGAACGCTTCGCGCACGGCCTTGGAGAGCTGTTCGTCCATGGTGAAGTGCTGGCGCTCCCAGTCGCAGGAGGTGCCGAGCGTTTTGAGCTGCTCCACGATGCGGTTGCCGTAGTGGTTTTTCCAGTCCCAGACGCGCTCGAGGAACTTCTCGCGGCCGAGGTCGAAGCGCGTGAGGCCTTCCTTGCGGAGCTCGGCTTCCACCTTGATCTGCGTGGCGATGCCGGCGTGATCAACGCCGGGGATCCAGAGCGTGCAGTAGCCGCTCATGCGCTTCCAGCGGATGAGCACGTCCTGCAGCGTTTCATCGAACGCATGGCCGAGGTGCAGCTGGCCGGTCACGTTCGGTGGCGGGATGACGATGGTGAACGGCTTTTTCTCGGGATCACGCTCGGCGTGAAACCAGCCGCCGTCCAGCCAGTACTTGTAGATCTTACTCTCCACCTGCTTGGGATCGTAAATCTTCGGCAGTTCTTTCATACTGTTTCCTCCAAACAAAAACGCCCCGGAGAAATATCCCCGGGGCGCAAAACTTTGCGCGGTACCACCCGAATTCCGTCGCTTGCGACGGCACTCCTGTTCTCTGTAACGGGAGAACCCGGCCGCTTCTACTCGTTTTCCTTCAAAGCGGCGGCTCCGGGGCGACCTTCGGCTCGGCTTCACAAGGGCTTGCACCATCCGCCCTCTCTCTGCGATCCGCCGGGAGCCTACTCCTCCCCATCAGCGCTGTTACCGAAAGATTATACTGTCTTCCGGGAAGATTGTCAAGGGCGGGTTTTGCGGTTTTTGCCGGAACATCTTTCCCCGCACAGGCAGTAACGGTCGGATGGTTTCAGGGGTCAAGAGTCAAGATCGATCCACATGGCGGGGCGGACACAGCCTTTAGAAAGGTCAACCATGTTGCCAATGACATTGATGCTGCCATCATAGTCAACATAGGCAGCATAATCCGGATAGAAGCCGGGTGACCGGAGCCACCAATAGCAGACACCTTCTCCATCTACTGTGTAGTCACGTTTTGACCTTCCGCCTTGCGCCCTTGCATATGCTGTCGGTACGCACATTCTGCCGTTATCAAAATCAAAATACTTGCTTGCTTCATCTATGCTCAGCAAGAATATCCTATCCTTTGTATCGTTGCCGGGATCCATGCTGTAGCTTGGATTCGTATCGGCTGTTACTTCTGCTTTTTGTATTGCCCTCTGTTCCTCTGCACTGAATGCTTCTTTAAGAAATGTATTATTCAACCAGTCGCGAAGTGTAGATGTCTCCCATGTTACAGATATCCAATCCGTATTATATTGCCGGCAATCCAGTGCATATTTGCTGATGAGAAGAATTTTATTATCCTCTTTCACTTTTTTACAAAAAAATATTGCTCCCTCTGCGGCAGAGTCGAAAATTTGC
>CAZKGZ010000008.1:0-20914 GCA_964552365.1 uncultured Oscillospiraceae bacterium
GCTTGCGTTTTCGGCAAATTCTTATATAATAAATATGTTATGGATATTTTTCTTTATGGAAACGATTATAAATATGCGGCGGAGCAGATGCTCCTGATGCTCTTTCCGGACGAGAGACCGGTGTATCCGGAGAAACCGGGCGGGGACAAAAGCGTTTCTCTCACATTGCATGAGGGAAAAATCTACGCTACGGCCACCTGCCGACTGGTGTACGGAGGGCGCACGGTGCATGCTTCGGCGCGGATCCGCTCCGAACGGCTGCGCGATGCGAACGAGCGGCCGCGTCTCGAGCAGCGTATCCTGAAGTTTGCCTTCTATCGCGCCGCGCTCGCCGCGGGACGGGAGAAGCCGGAGTGGGGCTGCCTTACCGGCGTGCGTCCGGCGAAAATGCTCTCCAATCTCGTGCACCGGGACGGACTCTCCGAGCGGGAGGCCGTGCGGATGTTCACCGGAGCGTTCGGCGTATCGAAAGAGCGCGCCTCGCTCGCCCTCGCCGCAGAGCGTGCCGCCGAGGAGGCGAAGGCTTCACTCGCGCCGGAGGATGTGTGCCTCTATATCGGCATACCCTACTGCCCGACGCGCTGCGCCTACTGCAGCTTCGTGAGCGTGGATGCGCCGAAGCTCCTCAAGAGCATTCCCGAGTATCTCGATGCGCTCGAAAAGGAGATGCGCGCTGCGGCTGCGGCCGTAAAAGCCGCCGGGCGGCGGATCGTCGCGGTGTATGTCGGCGGCGGCACGCCCACAACGCTCGATGCCGCGCAGCTCGACCGCCTGCTGCGGGATACGAAAGCGTGTTTCGACCTCAGCGCCTGCCGCGAGTTTACCGTGGAAGCCGGACGCCCCGACACCGTGACGGAGGAAAAGCTGCGCGTGCTCACCGAGCACGGCGTGGACCGCGTGAGCGTGAACCCGCAGACCATGTCGGACGAGGTGCTTGCCGCCATCGGGCGGCACCACACCGTCGCGCAGGTGCGCGAAGCGGTAGAGATGGTGAAGAAATTCCCCTCCCTTGCCTTCAATATGGATCTGATCGCCGGCCTTCCGGGCGACACGCCCGAAACATTTGCCGGGACCGTCCGCGAGGTCATCGCGCTCGGCGCGCACAACATCACGGTGCACACGCTCGCCCTCAAAAAAGGCTCGCGCTTCCTCACCGAAGGCACGGCTCTCCCGGACGGAGCGGCTGTCGGCGAGATGCTCACCGCCGCGCGCTCGCTGCTCGAGGAGGCAGGCTACGCGCCATACTACCTCTACCGGCAGAAATTCATGTCCGGCAGCTTCGAAAATGTCGGCTGGACGAAGCCGGGCTACCGCAATCTCTACAACATCTGCATCATGGAAGAGCTCTGCGGCATTCTCGCCGTAGGTGCGGGCGGCTCCACGAAGCTCACCGCCGAGGGCGGCATCGTGCAGCGCATCATGGCGCCGAAATACCCGCGCGAATATATGGAACGCATCGAAAAGACCTGCGAAGAAAAGGACGAGATCGTCCGCTTTTACGCAGAACATACCGATAGAAAATAAGGAGGACCGAATTATGGCATTTTATCTCTCCGAGATCAACGAGCGCTGCCGCACGGATGCGAGCGCGTTTATCGCCGACTGCGATAAGATCTATGCCGAACGGCTGGAGCTGGCGGCCGACCGGATCATGGAGAACATGGCGAAGAGCCCCATCGTGCTCCTCTCCGGCCCCTCCGGCAGCGGAAAAACGACCACATCCCTCAAGATCTGCGAAGTTCTGGAGAAACGCGGTGTGCGCACGCACAGCATCTCCATGGACAACTATTTCAAAACCGTCTCCCCGGAGACCACGCCGCGCACGCCCGAGGGACGCTACGACCTTGAGTCGCCGCTGTGTCTGGATATGGACCTGCTCAACGAGCACTTCTCCGTTCTCTCCGAGGGCGGACGCATTCTCGTGCCGCGCTACGATTTTGTCCATCAGCAGCGCGACCTGGAGCCGAGCGCATCGCTGCGCCTCGGCAAAAACGAGGTCGTTGTCTTTGAAGGCATCCACGCGCTCAACGACATCATCACCGGCGCGCACCCCGAGGCGTTCAAGCTCTACATCAGCGCGCGCAGCAACGTTCTGGACGATGACGGCACGATGATCTTCAAGGGCACATGGATGCGCCTGATGCGGCGCACCGTGCGCGATTATCTCTTCCGCGGCACGCAGGCACAGCAGACGCTCGCCAGCTGGGCCAACATCCGCCGCGGCGAGAAGCTCTACATTTCTCCCTTCAAGGAGAAAGCGGATCTGAAGTTCGATTCCGCATTCGCCTACGAAGTGCCGGTGCTCAACAACACCGCGACCGACCTCTTCCTCGCCATGCCCGCCGACACGCCGCGCTACAGCGAGCTTGCCCGCATCATGCCCGCCTTCGAGCGGTTCGAGGACATTTCGCCCGACCTTCTCGCCAACGACTCTCTCCTGCGCGAATTCATCGGCGGCGGCAAATACGGCGGCTGAATCAAGGTGCCCTGCGGGGCGTCTTCCGAAGAAAGGAAATAAAAACTCATGCCCCAGTTTCGCGACGCGACCGAAAAACGAAATTTCATGCTCAATACGCCCATACCGAAGCTCGTGCCGAAAATGGCGCTGCCGTCCATTGCGGCGATGCTCGTCTCGAGCGCCTACAATCTGGCGGACACGCTCTTCGTAAGCCACCTCGGCACAAACGCCACAGGTGCGGTCGGCGTGAACGGCTCGATCGACCTCATCATTATGATGGCCGGTTCTCTCGTGGCCGTGGGCGCGGCGAGCCTTACCTCGCGCCTGCTCGGAGCCAAAGAGGATCAGCGCGCGCAGGAGGTACTTTCGACCTGCTTCTTCCTCGCACTCATCTTCGGTTTCGCGGTGATGGGACTCGGCTTTGCGTTTCAGGACGAGATCCTCCGTCTGCTCGGCGCGAACGACGACATTCTGCCCTACTCGGAGCAGTACTGCCGGTACATCCTGCTCGCCGCGCCCTTTATGGCGACAAGCTTCGTGCTCAACCAGTGCCTGCGCGCCGAGGGCAGTGCTGTATTCTCCATGATCGGCATGGTGACGGGCGCTGTGCTCAATGTGGGCCTCGATCCGCTCTTTATCTTCACATTCGGCTGGGGCGTCGCGGGCGCGTCGGCGGCGACGGCCATTTCGAAGGTCGTTTCCTGGTGCATCCTCATAACGCCGTACCTGCGCCGTCACACGATCCTGCGCATCCATCCGAAATACTTCCGCCCGCACTGGAAGGACCTCACGGAAGTTTGCGCCATGGGCAGCGCGAGCTTTTTCCGCAACGGCCTCGGCACACTGGCGAGCATTCTCCTAAACCGCCTCGCGGGCGGCTACGGCACGAGCGCTCTCGCGGCCATCAATGTGGCAAACCGCATCACGATGTTCATGACGAGCGCGTGCCTCGGCTTCGGCCAGGGCTTCCAGCCGGTCGCGGGCTTCTCGTGGGGCGCGCGGCGCATGGACCGCGTGCGGGAATCGTTCCGCTTTTCCATGATCGCGTGCGTGGCGGGCATATCCGTCGCGGCGCTCATCATCGGCGTATTCGCCCGACCCATTCTCCTGCTCTTTACGGAGGATGACGCAGAGCTCGTGCGCATCGGCGTATTCTCTCTGCGGATCCAATGCCTCGCGATGCCGTTCCACGGCTTTGCCATCATCGTGAACATGCTCTGCGCCGGCATCGGACGGGCGCTTCCGTCGCTCCTGCTCGGCATGTCCCGGCAGGGCATCTGCTTCTTCCCGATACTCCCGGTGCTCATCGCCCTCTTCGGCGTATACGGTATCGCCGCCGTTCAGGGCGCCGCCGACATGCTCACGCTCGTCTTAGCCGTCCCCATCGCCGTTCGCGTGTCGAAGGTGATACGGGAAAAGGAAGCCGAGATCCTGCGAGAAACCGCATAAAGAAAGAGAGACCCTGCTGCGAAAGCAAGGCCTCTCTTATATTTTACCCTATCTTTACGACAAGCACGCCGTCGATCCATCGGACGCTGTCCGTGGCAGGGAAGGTCGGCATGACAGCCACGGCGGGATCTTGGACGGTCGAGGCATCGCAGAGGTTGATCGGCGTTTGGAGAATGTTCTCGAAGTACGCTTCATAGTAGAGCGGCGACCATATGGGACTTTTGTGTATGAGACCGGTGATGGTATCCACGCGGCCGCGAACGGTCACATCGGTATTCGGAATGCCGATGAGCGCCACCGGCGTCTCGCCGGGGACATAGCCGTCGATTTCATCCAGGCGTTCGGTGAGAGCCGTCATGAGCGAGAGCGTCTGCTCTCCTTCGACGGTTTTCTTATCGTACGCCGCGTGGGCCGTACCGATCTCGCCGCAGAGGATCAGCACCGTGAGGACGAGCGTAACCACGGCGGAAAGGCGCGGCAGCTTCGCGCCCGGCATCTCTTTTGCACAGGTGCGCAGCACGAGATAATCGAGCAGGTAAACATACCAGAAGGCGTAGGTCATGAGATCGTGTCCGCCGAGGCTCGCGGAATTGAGAAAATACGCCAGATTCATGCCGAGCGGCAGCAGCGCGAGAAGCGCGAGGACCAGCCCAATGCTGCCCGCCGAAAGCTTTTTCCGGCGCAGATATCCCGGCAGCAGCGCCAAAACGGCCAGTGCGAGAAGCACATGGCTTCCGACGGTCACAACGAGCGGCAGCACATGCGGGCGGTCGAGAATGCTTTCCAGCCAGTAGCTGTAGGTGAGGCGCAGGGCGTGCGGGATGGAAACGCTGCCGAGTGCGGCGAGATTCGTGAGGCCGTTGTACCCGCTGTCCATCGTGACATGGAAAACGGCGCAGGCCGCGCGGACGAGCCCGTAGTAGAGCGCGCCGCCGAGAATGAGCAGCCCGATGGCTTTCAGCCCGTCCGTGAACACGGCCCTGACCGGCTCCTTTTCCCAAAGCCGCACCATGCACGAGAGCATGATGAGCGCGATGGTCACCGAGACCTCGGCCTGATAAATGCCGAGCGAGAGTGCAATGAGCGGAACGGCCCAAAGGCTTCGCTTCCCGCCGCGCCGCCACAGGCAAAAGGCAAGCACCGCAAGGAGCACGGCAAACATATTGGCATCCAGATCGTTGATGTACGATGCCGACTGCGAAATATATGTCACATTCACCGCACCGATGCCGCCCAGAAGACCGAGCGGGACGGCGTGATCGATCGAGAACTCCCGCGCAATAAAGTACACCGCAAGCGAGACCCACACGAGCGAGAGCAAGCCCGCGAGCCACGGTCGCGTGGTGATGCCGCCGAAGAGAATGCGATAGAGCGGGTTGATAAATCGCCCGAGTGAAATTTTCCACTCGGCGACCGTCATTGCCGCATAGTGCATGTCGCCCCACAGGTACATCTCGTTGAGCGAGTCCCCCGAGAGCGAGCAGTGCAGAAACCATGCGCCGTGCGCGAGGATGCCGAAGAAGAACACCGACGCGAACGACAGCAGGAGGCGCTTCCGCTCGGAAGATATGCGTAAAATTTGTTTAGATATCATAACAGATCAATTCCATGTTCCGGCATTGGATGTGAAAAGTTCGTTGATGCGTGCGCGCAGCGGCGCGAGCTCCGCGCCTTCGAGCGTCGGATTTTCCGCGCAGAGCTTTTCGGCGGCGGTCTGCGCTTCGCGCAGCATATCGAGACTGCCGAACAGATCCTTTACGTGCATCTCCGGCAGACCGTGCTGGCGCGAGCCGAAAAAGTCACCGGGGCCGCGCAGATCCAGATCGGCCTGCGCGATCTGAAAACCGTCGTTCGTCTTCGTGAGCACGCGCAGCCGCTCTTTGGATTCCTCGGTCGGCATGTCGGAAACGAGCACACAGTAGCTTTTCGCCTTCCCGCGCCCGACGCGCCCGCGCAGCTGATGGAGCTGTGAGAGCCCGAACCGCTCGGCGTTTTCCACGACCATAAGCGTGGCGTTCGGCACATCCACGCCGACTTCGACCACGGTGGTCGAGACGAGAATGTCCGTCTCCCCGGCGGCGAATGCCGCCATCACGGCTTCCTTTTCCTTCGGCTTCATGCGCCCATGTACGCACGCGACTTTGAGGTCCGGAAAGATCTTTTGCAGCTCCTCGGCGTGCTCCGAGGCGGATTTGAGCTTCGCCTTTCCCTCCTCCGTATCCTCATCGTCCTCGACCTTCGGGCAGACGACGAACACCTGATGCCCCGCCTCCGCCTGCTTGCGGATGAAGCCGTTGAGCCGCGCACGGTAGCTCTCCGTCACGGCAAATGTGTCCACCTTTTCGCGCCCCGGCGGCAGCTCGTCGAGCACCGACACATCGAGATCGCCGTAGATCATCAGCGCGAGCGTGCGCGGGATGGGCGTGGCGGACATGACGAGCACGTGCGGCTGCGCCCCCTTTTCGCTCAGCGCGCCGCGCTGCTGCACGCCGAAGCGGTGCTGCTCGTCCGTTACGGCGAGCCCCAGCTTTCGGAAGCGTACATCCTCGGTGAGCAGGGCGTGCGTGCCGACTGCGACATCGCAGAGCCCTTCCTCGAGCGCCGCCTTCACGGCGGCTTTTTCTTTGGCCTTCATGGAACCCGTGAGCAGCACAACGCGCATGCCGAACGGCTCCAGAAAGCCGCGCAGCGTCTTTTCGTGCTGACGGGCGAGAATTTCGGTCGGTGCCATGAAAGCACTCTGATATCCGCTCTTCCACGCCGCCCACAGGCACGCGGCGGCCACGAGCGTTTTGCCGCTGCCGACGTCGCCCTGTACAAGGCGCGACATCCGCTTCCCGGACGCCATATCGCGCAGCGCATCGTCCACGGCGCGCCGCTGCGCCCCGGTGGGGGAGAAGGGCAGGGACGAATAGAATTCTTCAATATCCGGCAGAGTGATCTTCTCGCCGGGCGCGGCCTCACGCTCCGAGCGGAGACGGCGCGTGGCGCACGAGAGAATAAAAAGTTCTTCGAATATGAGCCGCCGCCGCGCGAGGGCGAGCGTCTCATAGTCCTGCGGAAAATGCACATTCCGGTAGGCAAAGCCCACCTTGGGGAGCGCATATTCCGCCGTGATGCTCGCGGGGAGCAGCTCCGGCAGCATATCGCCGCAGGCATCGAGCGCACACTCCACCGCATTGAGAATGAGGCGGTTCGATATGCCGTGCGTCAGACGGTAGAGCGGCAGGATGCGTCCCGTGACAACGCCCGAGCGGTCCTCGCGCTCGAACACCGGGTTCGTGAATGTTTTGCGCAGGAGCGTGCCGCCCGCTTTGCCGTAAAACACATAGCTCTCGCCCTGCACGAGCTGGTCGCGGACATAGGTCTGATTGAAAAATGTCACATCCGCGCCGCCGCTCTCGTCCACGATGCGCAGCTTCACAAGATCCATGCCCTTGCGGATGTGGGAAAGGCGCGGCTCGTTGGCCACCATGGCGCGCACACACGCACTTTCCTCGGGCTGAATTTCGGCGATCGGACGCACAACGGTGCGGTCCTCGTAGGCGCGGGGGAAGTAGTTGAGCATATCGCCGAGCGTGCGAACGCCGAGACGCGCAAGAGACTTTGCTCTCTGCTCGCCGATGCCCTTGATATAGCGAATGTCCGTATTCAGCTCCGGCATACTCTGCCCCCTTACCCTTTTGTTAATCCGAGAGGGTCTCCCACTCGGCGTACAGTGCTTCGATCTCGGCCTCGGCAGCGGTCTTCTTCTCACCGAGCTCCAGCAGCTTCTGATAGTCGGAAGCATTGGCCTCCATTTCCTCCTCGAGCGCGTGCAGCGCTGTCTCGGCGCGTTCAATGTCGCGCTCGACTTTCTGCCGGCGGCGGTCGCGGTTCGGCTCGGCCTTCTTTTTCGGCTTCTCCTCGCGCTCAACGCTTTTGGTCGCTTTCGCCGCCTGACGGAGCGACTCCTGCCGCGCGCGGTACTCCTGCCACTCGGTAAAGCCGCCGCGGAAGTCTTCGATCGTCCCGTCATGCAGACACCAGATGCGCGTGGCGAATTTCTCGATAAACCAGCGGTCGTGGCTCACGAACAGCAGCGCCTCGGTATAGTCGCACAGCGCATCCTCCATCCACTCACGAGAGAGAAGATCGAGGTGGTTCGTCGGCTCGTCGAGCATGAGGAAGTTGATGTCGTCGCGCATGAGAATGCACAGGCGCAGACGGCTCTGCTCGCCGCCGGAGAGCACCGACACGGTCTTGAACACATCCTCGCCCCGGAAGCCGAACGCCGCGAGACGGTTGCGCGCCGTCTGCGTGTCGCACTTGGCCTCCCAGAGCATCGTGTCCACCATGTCGCGGTTCGGATCGTCAAAGCGCACGAGCTGCGGCAGATACGCGCTCTTCACGGCGGGCCCGAGATGGATCCAGCCGCGGTCGGGCAGCTCCTCGCCGGTGATGCACCGCAGGAGCGTGGATTTTCCCGTACCGTTGTCGCCGATGAGCGCCACACGCTCGCCCGGCTCTATGAGCTCCTCAATGCCCGAAAAGAGCTTCTTCTCGCCGTAGCTTTTCGCCACATCCTCGAGTACGAGCACTTCGTCGCCGTAAAATTCCTTCTGACGGAAGCGGACGGAGAGCTTTTTCTCCTCCTTCGGACGCTCGGCGGTCTGCAGCTTCGCAATGCGCTTTTCCATGGAAAACGCCCGCTTGTGGAGCTTGTCCGCGCCCATGAACGCCCACAGATGCAGATCGTCCGCCGCCTTCTGCAGATGGGCGATCTCCTTCTGATTTTTTTCGTACTGCTTGCGCAGCTCCTCATAGCGGCGCTGCTTTTCCTCGGCATAGAACGTGTAGTTGCCGTTATAGAGCTCCGCCTTGCCGTTGACGATCTCAATGATCCGCTGCGCGATCTTATCGAGAAACCAGCGGTCGTGCGAGATGGCGAGCACCGTGCCCTTGAAGCGGAGCAGATAGTCCTCGAGCCATTCGGTCGCGTGCATGTCGAGGTGGTTCGTCGGCTCGTCGAGGAGGAGAATGTCCGTGTCCTCCAGAATGAGCCGCGCGAGATTCACGCGCGTTTTCTCGCCGCCGGAGAGCGAATCGAACAGCTGCGCGCGCATTGCGGGCGGAATGTCGAGACCGTTGGCCACCTTGCTGCGGCGCACCTCGGCATCGTACCCGCCGAGCGTTTCAAAGCGCGAGAGAAGCTCGTCATACTCCGCGAGCACGGCGCGGTCGTCCGAGACGGCCATGCGCTCTTCGAGCTCGCGCATGCGCGACTGCATCGCATCGAGCCGCGCCTCGGCCGTGGCGAGCACATCCTCTACGGTGTAGCCCTCCGGGTAGTGCGGGATCTGCGAGACGAGCCCGAGCCGCTTCCCGCGGGCAATGTCGATCTCACCCTTGTCCTCGGAAAGCTCCCCGACGAGCAGACGGAAGAGCGTCGTTTTCCCCGTGCCGTTGCGGCCGAGAATGCCGACACGCTCGCCGTGCTGCACCTGAAAGGTGAGCCCGTCGAGTATATTATTGTTGACCTCAAAGGCTTTCGTGAGGTCACGAACGGAAATGTCGATCATTGGGCATAATACTCCATTACGGTTTGTAATACGGAATTGGCGACGCTGCCGGCCTGCAGAAGACCGCCGCCGCCGTGCTCGAGCATCACGGCAAACGCCACCGGCGCGCCCGAGCGCAGGTAACCCACGAACCAGGCGTGCGTGGTTCCGTCACCGACCTCGGCCGTGCCGCTCTTGGCACAGAGGTCGAGCCCCGGAAAACGGTCGCTGCCATAGCCGTAGGTGACGGCATAGCTCATGCTCTCTTCCAGAAACGCCGCCGCGTCCGCGCTCAGCAGCGAATCGGTGCGGAGCGTTCCGTTGAGACGGAGCGTGGGGGCGATAAGCGTGCCGCCGTTGGCAATGGCGGCACACAGCCGCGCCATCGAAAAGGGCGTCACGAGGTCGGTATACTGTCCGATGCCGGACCATGCCTCGTCGCTCGTGCCGGCTTCGGCGCTCTCCACCTGCCCCGAGGCCGTGGACGCGCCGTCGATTTTGAGCGAGCCCGCCACACCGAGCCGCTTCGCTGTCTCCGCGATGGTGTCGCTCCCGAGCTCCATGGCGATCTCGGCAAAGGCGCAGTTGCAGGAATTGGCAAGCGCCTGCTCCGCCGTCTGCTCACCGTGCCATCCGGTGCACACGATCGTCCCGCCGGGGAGATCGAGGTACTGACTGCAGGTAAAGGTCTGCTCGGCGAGATCCGGAATGTTCTCGTACGCTGCGATGAGCGTCACGAGCTTGAATACCGAGCCGGGCGTGAATGTCGCGCCGGTGCAGCGATTGAGGAAAAGCCCTTCAATGCTCGTGTCCGGGTCACCGGTCGGGTCGTACGAGGGCGAGGACACCATGCACAGTATCTCGCCGGTCTCGTAGTTCATCACGACCACGGCGCCGCTGCGCCCCGCGAGTGCGTACCATGCCGCACTCTGCAGCCGCGCATCGAGCGTGAGCGCGACGGTCGAGCCATCGCCGTCGGTGCCGGTGATGAAGGAATACCCCGCAAGGTCGTCCGCAAAGTTCGTGAGCGCGCCGTCCACATAGCCGCGGTAATCGCCGACGGCGTGGAGCGACGCCATGCGCACCGCCGCATCGTCCGCATAGCGGTATGTGCCGTTTGCGGTCTGCGCGAGGATGACGCCGTTGCGGTCGGTCAAAGTGCTGTTTTTCAGCATGCCGTTTTGGTAAATGTGCTGATTGGCGGAATAGGCCGCCCAGTCGCCGCCGTACAGAACAAGACGCACGAGGAAAAACCCCATGCCGAGGAGCAGCAGCAGCGCGAGCAGGAGGGCAATGGCGGAGCGGTGTTCAATGCGCTTCATTTTGCTGCCCCCTTCCGCTTTTTCTTCCGGCGCTCAAAGCTCGTGCGCAGAGCGAAGCTGCCGCCCTGCCGCGTGTCGCCGGCCTTGATGTAGGCGAGCATGCCCCAGCAGGAGATGAGGCTTGAGCCGCCTTTCGATACGAACGGGAATGTCACGCCCGTGAACGGCAGAATGTCGAGCGAGCCGAACACATTGAGCGCAAGCTGTGTCATGAAGATCGTGACCGTGGCGCAGGAAGCAATGACATAATAGGAAGAGCGCCCCGCCGCCGCGCTGCGCACGGAGAACACCGCCAGCAGCAAAATCGACATCACGCAGCAGAGCCCGACGATCAGCCCAAGCTCCTCGCATACGACGCCGAATACCATATCGGTGTTTGCCGCGACAATGTCCTTGAGCCACCCGGCCCCCGCACCGCGCCCGAAGAGACCGCCCGAGGCGAGCGCGCTCATCGTGCGCACCTGCTGGTAGCCGGCGCTGAGCGGGTCCTCCCACGCGTGCCCCCAGGTGGCAAAGCGCTGCGCGACATAGGGCTTCACGGTGAGCACGAGCATCACCGCGAGCGCCGCGCTGCCGATGGCGAGAAAGAGCGTGGCAAAACTGCCCGAGCGCATGAACGAGATGACGAGGAAGCAGACGAAGAATACGAGCGCCGTGCCGAAGTCGCCCATGAGCGCGAGCGCGCCCACGCACACGGCGGAAAAGCCGATGAACAGAATGAGGTTGCGGCGGCGGAACAGACGGTCAAGCGTGGCCGCGCCCGCATACACATACGCGATCTTCACGAATTCCGACGGCTGCAGCGACTGCCCGGCAATGCTCAGCCAGTTTTTCGCACCCCAGATCTCCTCGCTCAGCAGGAGGTTGAGCGCGAGAAAGCCGAGCGCTGCGCCCGCCATCAGCCAGCGCATCGCCCGCACGCGGCGCAGATCGCGCAGCCACACGCCGAGCGCAAAGAACACGGCGAGCGCCGCGAGAAACAGCAGGCACTGCCGCACCATGCTCTCCGGCGCGGACGAGGCGACGACGGAAAACCCGACCGTCGTGAGGAAAAAGGCGATGGTCTCCGGCTCAAACCCGCGCACGGATATGCTCCGCATCACGAAGTAGGCAAACCACTCGAGCGCAAAGAGCATGCCGAACGCGAGCGAAATGGAGAAAAGATCCTCCGTATCCGCCGTGAAAAAGAACTGGAAGAGCAGCACGAGCTGGAAGCACACGAGCAGCAGGAGCGTGGCGGCGGGCTGCACCTTCCGCCCGGTCACGGGGCGCTTTCGCTGCAGCGTGGCGCGCTGCGCGTCGCTGAGCGCGAGAAAGCGGAGATCCGTTTTTCCGAGCCGGATGGTGTCGCCGCCGTGCAGCGGCGCATCGCCCGTGACGGCCTCGCCGTTCACCCACACGCCCTTGCCGCCGTCGAGCGCGGAGATCGTCCATTCGCCCGCGCCGTCGCGCTGTATGGCGGCGTGGCTCCGCTCAATGTCCTCGCCGGTGAGGAGAATGTCCGAGGCCTTCGCCCGCCCGAGAATGCACTCCCAGTGCTCAATGGCGCGCGAAGAGCCGTCCGGCAGCTCAAGATAGCCCCAGACCTCCGGCACATATTTTTCTTTCAGCATCGAGCGCGCGCACCGCACCATGATCCAGACGGCCAGCAGCGCGAGCACATAGCCCGTATATTGCAAAAACGCGGTATCGGTCATGAAAGTACTCCCGTGACATAGTCATACAAAATATATTATATCATTTATCTTGCGGCATGAAAAGAGATTTGCTATAATATTCCCCGGAAAAAACGCGAAGCGGCTCGGAGGAAACGGATATGAGCGGGAAATTTATTGTGATCGAGGGGCTGGACGGCTCGGGAAAGACGACGCAGATGCACATGCTGGCGGACAGCCTGCGCGCACTCGGACGGTCGGTCGCCGAAACGGCGGAGCCGACGACGAACGCCACCGGAGGCCTCATCCGCGATGCGCTCTCCGGCTTCACGCCGCGCACCGGCGCGGAGATCGCCGCTCTCTTCATGGCCGACCGCGTGGCGCACAACATGAACCCGGTGAACGGCATTCAAAAGCTGCTCGCCGACGGGCGCGATGTGATCTCCGACCGGTATTACTATTCTTCGCTCGCCTATCAGGGCACCGTGACCGATCCGGAGTGGGTCTATCACATCAACATCGACTGCCCCGAGATCCGCAAGCCCGACCTGTGCATCTTCCTCGACCTCTCCGACGAGGAATGCCTGCGCCGCATGGAGCAGGGCCGCTCCTACCGCGAGATCTACGAGAACGAGAACTCGCTCCTCGCCATCCGCAAGCGCTACCACGAGATCTTCCGCCGCCTCGAGGGCCGCGACCGCGTCTGCGCCGTCGACGCCGCCCGCACGCCGGAGGAGGTGGCGCGGGACGTTCTCGCCGCCGTAAAAGCCGTGCTCGACTGAGGAACACACGAAATTTTGCCGTTTCGCGGCGTTTCCGTGAATTTTTCATTGACAACGCCGCATGCCATGTGGTATGATACTCGAGCGGTCTGGAGAAGTACCCAAGAGGCCGAAGGGGCTCCCCTGCTAAGGGAGTAGTCGGTGATGAGCCGAGCCCGGGTTCAAATCCCGGCTTCTCCGCCACATAAAAAGCCTGTAATCTCAATGGTTACAGGCTTTTTTCTATGCTCTGTTTTCGATTTTCCCATATTTTTCCCATTTCCGGCTCCGCACACTTTCGGGAATGTTTCCGGCCTGCGGAACAAATGCGCAGAGTGCGGCGGCCTTTTGCCGTTCTACACATTTATAAAGAAAATAGCTTGACATAACACAAAAATGTCTATAAAATAAGAGGGATGATATTATGGGAGAAATGGGGAACTCCTTTAATTTCAAAATTACCCTTTTTCATAAAGCCCGTCGGTTTTGTCCGGCGGGTGCGGAAAAACTTCAAGAAGGAGGTAGACCGACAAAATGCCAAACGTATGGCTCATCATCGGTGCCATCGTCGGTGTGCTTGTGTTTTTGCTTCTCGGCTTTGTGCTCGGCGTAGCGTATCGGAAAAAGGTTTCCGAGCGTGAGATTTCCAGCGCGGAAGACGAAGCAAAACGCATCATCAACGACGGCATTAAAGCCGCAGAAAACAAAAAACGCGAAGCATTGCTCGAGGCGAAGGAAGAGATCCACCGCAGCCGTACCGAGTGCGATCGCGAAGTGAAAGAACGCCGCAACGAAGTGCAGAAGCAGGAGCGTCGTCTCCAGCAGAAAGAAGAAAACCTCGACCGCAAGACCGAGGCTCTCGAAAAGAAGACCGATGCCCTCAACCGCAAGATCCAGGAGGCGGAGGCCCAGCAGGAAGAGATCCGTCAGATCAAGAAAAGCCAGCTCGAGATGCTGGAAAAGATCTCCGGTTTCTCCGTAGAGGAAGCCAAGCAGTACCTCATCAAGAGCATTGAGACCGAGTGCACGCACGAAATGGCGGCCAAGGTCAAGGAGGTTGAAGCCCAGTACAAGGACGAGGCAGAGCAGAAGGCGCGCGAGATCATCGCCACCGCCATTCAGCGCTGCGCCGCCGACCACGCGAGCGAGATCACCGTTTCCGTCGTTCCTCTCCCCAACGACGAAATGAAGGGCCGCATCATCGGCCGCGAGGGACGCAACATCCGTTCCATCGAAACGCTCACCGGGTGCGACCTCATCATCGACGATACCCCGGAGACCATCACGGTCTCGAGCTTCGACCCCGTCCGCCGCGAAGTGGCGCGCCTCGCGCTCGAAAAACTCATTCAGGACGGCCGTATCCACCCCGCGCGCATCGAGGAAATGGTTGCCAAGGCGCAGCGTGAGGTCAACCAGAGCATCAAGGAAGCCGGCGAGCGTGCCGTGTTCGAGACGAATGTCCACGGCCTGCACCCCGACATCGTCAAGCTCCTCGGCCGCCAGCGCTACCGCACGAGCTACGGTCAGAACGTGCTCAACCACTCCATCGAAGTGGCGCAGATCTCCGGCCTCATCGCCGCCGAGCTCGGCGTGGATGTCGCCACGGCCAAGCGCGCAGGTCTTCTGCACGACCTCGGCAAATCCATCGACCACGAGGTCGAGGGCAGCCATGTCACCATCGGCGTGGAGCTGGCCCGCAAGTACAAGGAATCCGAAGAAGTCGTTCACGCCATCGAGGCGCACCACGGCGATGTGGAGCCGCACACGGTCATTGCCTGCATCGTGCAGGCCGCCGATGCCATCTCCGCCGCCCGCCCCGGCGCCCGCCGCGAGAACATCGAGAACTATGTCAAGCGTCTCGAAAAGCTCGAGGAAGTCACGCGCTCGTTCCCGGGCATCGCGAGCTGCTATGCCATTCAGGCCGGCCGCGAGATCCGCGTCATGGTCAAGCCCGAGGAAGTCAGCGAGGACCAGATCGTTCTCCTCGCCCGCGACATCGCCAAGAAGATCGAAGCCGAGCTCACCTACCCCGGCCAGATCAAGGTACATGTCCTCCGCGAGACCAAAGCCGTCGACTACGCAAAATAATTTCGAAAATAAATGCTCTCTCCGATATGTTCCGTTCGGAGAGAGCATTTTTTCGTTGCGCCGCAGGGCTTTTCCTGTTAAAATAAGATATCAAAGGATATCAATTGAAAAATTCGGAGGGCGGAATATGAATATTCTTCTTGTGATCGATATGCAGAAGGACTTTGTCGACGGTGCGCTCGGCACGGCGGAAGCACAGGCTGTTGTGCCGAATGTCATCGCGAAAATTGACGAATACCGCAAAAACGGCGGCGTGATCATCGCCACGCGCGACACGCACCCGGAGAACTATCTCGAGACGCAGGAGGGCCGCCGCCTCCCGGTCGTCCACTGCGTGAAAGGCACGGACGGCTGGCAGCTCAACGAGGCCGTGCGGCAGGCGCTCCCGGACGATGCGCCGATCATCGATAAGCCCACCTTCGGCTCCACCGAGCTCGCCGCCCTCATCGGAAAGTACACGGCGGAATACGGCGAAGCGAATGTCTCCGCAGAACTCATAGGACTCTGCACCGACATCTGTGTCATCTCCAACGCCCTGCTCCTCAAGGCATATTACCCCGAGATGCCGATCGCCGTCGACAGCGCCTGCTGCGCCGGTGTCACCCCCGAAACCCACACCGCCGCCCTCAGCGCCATGCGCATGTGCCAGATCGAGATCCGCTGAATCCCCCTCTTCGCCGGAAACACAATCGAATATCATCTCAGTCGATAAAAAACCGCGCCGGAAAAAATTCCGACGCGGTTTTGCATAGGCGGCACCGTGTGGTGCTGCCGCAATTTTCATTTCCCGAGCGCTTCGCGGAGGGCGGAGGCTACGGTGTGTACGATCTCTTCG
Organism: uncultured Oscillospiraceae bacterium; assembly: GCA_964552365.1. Lineage (GTDB taxonomy): Bacteria > Bacillota > Clostridia > Oscillospirales > Oscillospiraceae > Apopatocola. The sequence goes on from CAZKGZ010000008.1 coordinate 16,109, forward strand.
GTGAGATAGGGGTGCATCGGGAGGCTGAGAACGGTGGCGCTCAGCTCTTCGGTGACCGGGCAGGGGACATAGTTCGTGTTGCCCGCAAACGCCTGCTGCGTGTGCATCGGCTTCGGGTAGTAGACCATGGTGGGAATGCCCTTTGCCTTGAGCTCGGCCTGCACGCGGTCGCGTTCGGTGCGGTTCGAAAGGCGGAGCGTGTACTGCGCCCAGCTCGAGTACCAGCCCTCGGGAACGGTGGGCAGGATCACCGGGAGTCCGGCCAGCGCTTCGTCGTACATTTTCGCGGCGGCGTTCACGTCCGCAAGCTCGTACTTTTCAAAAGCGTCCATTTTTACGAGCAGGATCGCCGCCTGGATGGTGTCGAGGCGGGAGTTCATGCCGATGCGGACATTGTCGTATTTCATAGCGCCCTTGCCGTGGACGCAGAGCGAACGCACCATGGCCGCCATCTCATCGGAATCGGTGAACACCGCGCCGCCGTCGCCGTAGCAGCCGAGCGGCTTCGCGGGGAAGAACGAGGTGCACGCCGCATCGCCGAAGGCGCCGTTGCGCTTGCCGTGCAGCATGCCGCCGAAGCCCTGCGCCGCATCCTCGAGGAAAATCAGGCCGTACTTTTTGCACACAGCTTCCACAGCCTCGTGGTCGGCGGGCAGACCGAACAGATCGACATCGGCCACCACCTTCGGCGTGAGCTTGCCCTCGGCGAGCACCGCCCGGATGGCCGCTTCCAGACTTGCGGCGTCCGCGTTGAACGTGTCGGCGCAGACATCATAGAATACCGGCGTCGCACCCACGGAGGACGCGACCTCACCGGTGGAGAAGAATGTGAAGTCGGGCACGAACACGGCGTCGCCCGGGCCGATGCCCCATGCCATCAGGCACAGCTCCAGCGCATCGGTGCCGTTGGCGCAGGTGATGCAGTGCCGCCGGCCGACATACGCCGCGAGGCGTTCCTCAAGCGCGGCCACCTGCTCGCCGTTGATAAAGTGCGCACCAGCCGCAACGGACATCATTGCCGCGTCCATCTGCGGCTTCAAAACCTCATACTGCTTTTGCAAATCACGAAACTGCATTATTCTTTTTCCTCCGTAAGTCCGTTTTCGCCCTCACGGTATGTTCTGCCGCATTTCGGGCAAGTCAGGGAATTCTTCAAAAGCTCGCCGCACTCGCACACCCAGCCGCAGCGCCGCGCCGGCACGCCGAGCATGAGCGCATGGTCGGGAACATTGTCGGTGACGACCGCACCCGCGCCGATGAGCGCCCAGCGCCCGACGGTGTGCCCGCAGACGATCGTGGCGTTCGCGCCGATGGATGCGCCCTCGCGGATGAGCGTTTTTTTGTAGCCCGCCGCGCCCTTGGGGTACTTCGCACGCGGCGTCAGGTCGTTCGTAAATACGCAGCTCGGCCCGCAGAAAACATAGTCCTCCAGCTCCACGCCCTCGTATACGGAAACATTGTTCTGCAGCTTGCAGCCGTTTCCGATGGTGACATTGTTGGAGACATTCACATTCTGCCCGAGCGAGCAGTGCTCGCCGATGACCGCGCCCTTTTGGATATGGCAGAAATGCCAGATGCGTGTGCCCTCGCCGATAGAGACGCCGTCGTCCACGACGCTGGAGGGATGCACATAGTATTCGCTCATTTGTCAAACCTCCCGATATAATCCGTGGTCGCGCCCCGCTGCAGCGGGAAACGCACCGGCCGGCCGCTCGCGGCGGATTCATATATACCGAGCACGAGCTCGAGCGCGCGCCGCCCCTCGCGGGCGGAGCAGACCGGCTCGCGGTCCTGCTCGATGGCTTCGATCATGTCGCGGTAGAGCGGCGTGTGTCCCGCGCCCATATCCTCCACGGAGTACTTGGCGAGGGAGTCCGCAAGGGACGCCGTGCCGTCCGCAAACTGCCAGCGCTCGGCATTGTCGAGATACTTGCCGGATACGGACACCGTGCCTTCCGAGCCGAACACGGCGAGCGAATCGCTGAGGTTGTTCGGGTACACATTCACCGTGCCCTCAATGACCGCATAGGCACCGCTCGTAAACTTCACGAGCGCGAGCCCCATGTCCTCGGCTTCGATGTAGGGGTGCGTCAGACGGTCGGTGTAGGCAAAAACCTCTTCCGCATCGCCGAAGATCCACTGCAGAAGATCCGTATAGTGGATGCACTGGTTCATCAGCGTGCCGCCGTCGTTCTTCCATGTGCCGCGCCATTTTCCGGCGTCAAAGTACGCCTTGTTGCGGTTGCGGCGGACCTGCGCCGCGCCGTGGAGCAGCTTGCCGAAGCTGCCGTCCCGGGAGAGCGCGTGAAGCGCACGGACGGACGGGCAGAAGCGGAGCTGATGGTTCACGCACAGCTTGCGGCGGTTCCGCTCGGCGGCTTCCATCATCGCGTCCGCATCCTCCAGCGAGAGCGCGATCGGCTTTTCCACGATGACATGGCTTCCGGCATTGAGACAGTCGCAGACGATCTGCCGCTTTATGCCGCTGCCGAGAGCGACGGCCGTAAGGTCTGGGTGCTCCTTTTCGAGCATCTCACGGTGATCGGCATAGAGCTTCACGCCGCCGCGCTTTTCCTCCGGAATGAGCGCAAGCGCCTTGGCGCGGTTTTCCTCCACCAGGTCGCAGAGCGCGACGATCTCCAGTCCCGTTTCCACCGCGGCGCGGATGTGGTTGGGGGAGATCATGCCGCATCCGATGAGAGCATATCGCATAGTAGTTTCCTTCTTTTCGGGAATATAGCCGCCGCCCCGCACCCCCTGCTTTGGGGAGCGGGGCGGCGGTGTGGCTTTTATCTCAGAGAACTTCGATGTTGCCGCGCTCGGCGACATTCTTCATGGCGTTCTTCGTGTCGAACACAAACGGCGCGTGCTTCTGCACGAACTCGTAATCCACATTGGTGTGTGCAGCCGTGACCATGACGAGGTCGGAACCTTGCAGCGCTTCCTCGGTGAGGGCGGGGATGCCGGTCATGCTCATGCCCTTCCAGCGGAAGGACGGCACCCAGGGATCGTAGTAGGTCACCTCGGCGCCGCGCTTCTGCAGCTCCTTGATGACATTGATGGCGGGGCTCTCACGGTAGTCGGCGATGTCCTGCTTGTAGGAAACGCCGAGCACGAGCACCTTTGCGCCGTTGAGGGACTTCTTGAAGTTGTTGAGAATGCGGGCGGCACGGTCGACGCAGTACTCCGGCATGCGGTCGTTGACCATCATGGAGGATTCGATCATCGAGGTGTGGAAGCCGTACTCGCGCGCTTTCCAGCTCAGGTAGTAGGGGTCGAGCGGGATGCAGTGGCCGCCGAGACCCGGACCGGGATAAAACGCCTGGAAGCCGTAGGGCTTGCTCTTGGCGGCGTCGATGACTTCCCAGATGTCGATGCCCATGCGGTCGCAGAGCATGGCAAGCTCGTTGATGAGGCCGATGTTCACATTGCGGTAGGTATTCTCGAGGATCTTCTCCATCTCGGCGATCGCGGGAGAGGAGACCTTGTAGACCGGCGCTTCGAGCACGGTCTCGTACATCGCCGCGGCGACTTCGGTGCACTCGGGCGTGCAGCCGCCGACGACCTTGGGCGTGTTCTTCGTTTTATAGATGAGGTTGCCCGGATCCACGCGCTCGGGGGAGAAGGCAAGGTAGAAGTCCTTGCCGCACTTGAGGCCGGACTTCTCGAGGATCGGCTTGCACAGCTCCTCGGTCGTGCCGGGATAGGTGGTGGACTCGAGCACCACGAGCATGTCCTTGTGGACATAGGGCATAATGCTCTCGGTAGATGCGCGGACATAGCTGATGTCCGGCTGCTGATGCGCGTCAAGCGGCGTCGGCACGCAGATGCACACGCAGTCGCACTTCGCGGCGTCCGCAAAGTTGGAGGTGGCCACGAGCCGGCCGGCTTTTACGAGCGACTCCAGATCGGAGTCCACGACATCGCCGATGTAGTTCTTGCCGGCATTGACCATGTCGACTTTTTCCTTCTGCACATCAAAGCCGTAAACCTGAAATCCCGCCTTCGCCTTCTCCACCGCCAACGGCAGACCGACATAGCCGAGACCGATAACGCCGAGAGTAGCCTCTCTCGCCAGCAGCTTTTCCTTAAGACCCATAGTATTTCCTCGATTCTGTACAATTCTATGCCAAAGCATGAAAAATCTATAATCCAAACTATATTAACACACTCGCATAAAGAATTCAATCCATAATTCACGCCGTTTGCCCTCTCTCCGAAAATAAAAGCATCCGGGGCTTTCTTCAAGCCTCGGATGACGGAGATTCAGTTTTCTGAGCTCTCTTCGGGAACGGCGGCTGCTTCGTGTGCTTCGCTGCTCGGCCCGGATGCGGGGGCGGCTTTCGGCTCGGGCTTTGCTTCCACACCTTCGGTGCTCTCTTTTACGAAGAGGATCTTGAGCGTGTAGAAAATGAGCTGCAGATCCCATAGGAACGAGGCCTTCTGGATGTAGTACATGTCGAGCAGCGCCTTGTCGGCGAAAGTCGTGTTGTACTTGCCGTAGAGCTGCGCGTAGCCGGTGAGGCCGGCCTTCGCGCGAAGACGGTAGGCAAACTCCGGATGCTCGGCGCAGATCTTCTCATAGAACTCCGGCCGTTCCGGACGGGGACCGACGAGCGTCATGTCGCCGCGCAGAATGTTCCAGAGCTGCGGCAGCTCGTCAAGGCGCGAGGCACGGAGAAACGCGCCGACCTTCGTGATGCGCGAGTCGGATTTGCCCGCGAGCACTGCGCCGGTGGCCGACTCCGCGTTTACGATCATGCTGCGGAACTTGGTGAGGTAGAACTCCTTGCCGTCGAGCGTGAG
>CAZKGZ010000009.1:0-20229 GCA_964552365.1 uncultured Oscillospiraceae bacterium
CGCAGCGTTTCCGTCGGGAGGCGCTGCGCTTTTTTTATCATCTTCCGGTTTGTGAAAAATCTATAAAGACATGCATTTTGCTATTGCGTTTTTTCGGAAAAACATATATAATGTAGAGTGTGGCTATACCACAGATGAATTTGTAAGGGAGAGATGCGAAAATATGGCAAATACGAAATATGATGTCATTGTCGTCGGCGCGGGCAACGGCGGCCTGAGCGCCGCGGCCTATCTTGCCAAGGAAGGCAAAAAGGTCCTCGTGCTCGAAAAGCACAACCTGCCCGGCGGCTGCGCCACCTCGTTCCGCAGAGGACGCTTCGAGTTTGAGGGCACGCTGCACGAGATGTGCCAGATGGGCAAAGGTGAGCATCAGGGCGCAGTGCGCACGCTGCTCGACGGCTACGGTCTCGATGTGGACTGGGTGTCGACGGATGAGGCGTTCCGCTCCATCAATACCGATCCCGTCAACGGGTTCGATGTGACGATGCCGGTGGGCGTGCAGGCGTTCATCGACGAGATGGAAAAGGCCGTTCCCGGCTCCCGCGAGAGCATTACCACCGTGCTTGAGCTCGGACGTATGCTGACCGACGGCGTCGGCTGGCTGGCCGCACATCACAACGAGCCCTCTCCCCCGGCGAAGGTGGAGATGCTGCTCAAGTACCACGATCTCATGAAGGTCGTTCCGATGACGACGGACGACATGCTCCGCCGCATCGGTGTGCCCGACAAGGCGCGCGAGATCTTCGAGTCCTACTGGGACTATGTCGGCGTGGACTCCACAAAGATGAGCTTTGCGGTGTACACGTTCATGACCTACACCTACCTCACGCAGAAGCCGTGGATGGCGCACGGGCGCAGCCACGAGATCTCGCTTGCGTTCGATAAGCGCATCCGCGAGCTGGGCGGCGACATCTGGTACAACACCGAAGTGAAGAAGATCGATGTCAAGGGCGGCGCGGTGCACGGCGTGGAGCTCGTGGACGGCACATACATTGCCTGCGAGCGCGTTATCTCGAACCTCATGCCGCATGTGGTGTTCGACCGCATGGTCGACAAGGCGGAGGTCCCGGAGCGCGAGCGCAAGCTCATGAATGCGAGAAAGCTCGCCCAGAGCGCGTTCACCATATACCTCGGCCTCGACATTCCGTATGAAGAGCTCGGCTTCAAAGCGTACGACACATTTGTGCGCACCACGGGCGACACGCTGCAGCAGTATGAGAACGCCGCCACCATCGAAGGCCACAAGGACTACTGCGTGACCATCATCAACGACGCCATTCCCGACTGCTCGCCGAAGGGCACCTGCATGGTGCAGTTCGCGAAGTTCTACACCGAGGATGCGTTCGCGGATGTAAAGGTGGAAGATTACTTCAAGATCAAGGATAAGATCGCCGAGGAGTGCATCACGGACTTTGAAAAGGTCGCGGGCATCGACCTGCGCAGCCATATCGAAGAGATCGTCGTCGCCTCGCCGGTCACCTGGGCGCGGTTCCTCGGAACGCCGCAGGGCGATGTGTACGGCTACGCCTGCGGCACATGGGACGGCATGTTCCCGCGCGTGCAGAGCGGCCACAAGCTCGACTATACCATCAAGGGTCTGCGCTTCTGCGGCGGCCACGGCACGCAGATGGACGGCTACTCGCAGGCGTACCTCTCCGGTGCGGAGCAGGCGCGCTACACGCTTCTCGACATGAAGGAGGGCAAGTAAGATGGCAAAATACAATTACGATAAGTCCGGTCTGAAGGGACTCGGCGTCGGCGCGTTCCTCGGCGAAGTCAAGGTGCGCGAGGCGAAGATCGCCGCCGCCGGCGACGAAATGCCGCAGTCCATCTTCAACGCCAACATTCTCGCCCGCCGGCTCCACCCGGAGCAGCAGTTCGTCAAGGTGGCGAAGGTCACCGATCACGGCGATGCGAAGAGCTACACGCTCGTTCCCGATCCCGCGCGCGGCACGACCGAGATGGCCTACTTCCGCGCCGGTCAGTATGTGACCATCGATGTTTCGATCGAAGGCGCGCATCTTTATAAGCCCTACTCCATCTGCTCCGGCCCGAAGGATGCGCTGGACGGCAGCTATACGATCACCGTTCGCCGCTCCAAGGGCGGCTATGTGTCCGAGTACATTCTCGAGCACTGGGCCGAGGGCACCGAGGCCATCATTTCCGGACCGCAGGGTGACTTCTATTACATGGGTCTGCGCGATGCCAAGCGCGTCGTCGCCATGGCGGGCGGCAGCGGCATCACGCCGTTCCACTCCATGGCCTGCGCCGTGGCCGACGGCATCGAGGACTTTGAGCTCACCATTCTCTACGGCAACCGCACGCGCGAGAGCATTCTCCTCCGCGAGGAGCTCGACGCCGTCGCCGCACGCTCGAACGGCAAGGTGAAGATCGTCCATGTCCTCTCCGATGAGGAAGTCGAGGGCTACGAGCACGGCTTCATCACCGCCGAGCTCATCAAAAAGTACGCCGGGGAGGGCGATTACTCCCTGTTCCTGTGCGGTCCGAAGGCCATGTACGCCTTTGCCGATACGCAGATCGCCGCGCTCGGCCTGCCGCGCCGCCGCGCCCGCAAGGAGCTGTACGGCGATTACGGCGATCCCGCGCGCAGCAGCGCTTACCCTGCCGATGCCGCCGGAAAGACCTTCTCCCTCACGGTGCGAATCCGCGGCGAAAAGCAGACCGTTCCCTGCCGCGCCGAGCAGACGCTGCTCATCGCCATGGAGCAGGCGGGCATCAAGGCTCCCGCCGGCTGCCGCAGCGGTGAGTGCGGCTGGTGCCATTCGCTGCTCGTCTCCGGCAAGGTCTTCATTCCCGAAGAGGCCGACGGCCGCCGCGAGGGCGACAAGAAGTTCGGCTGGATCCACCCCTGCAGCACCTATCCTCTCAGTGACATTGAGCTCGATGTTCCCACACTGAGCTGAAGCGCGAATACCGCCAAACACAGCACGAGCCCCTGCGGCGCAAACCGCAGGGGCTCATTTCGTTATTCGTTATTTGAGTTTCTTGAGATTTTCGAGCACCTCGTAGGGGATCGCGAGGTTGTTGTTGCAGCCGGTGCCGAGGGAGATGTGCGGCTTGCGGGTGCCGTGGTAGTCGCTGCCGCCGCTGATGCCGAGGCCGTACTTGTCCGCCATGCGCAGCAGCCAGTCGGTCTGCTCCTTGTAGAAGAGGGAGTAGTACACCTCAACGGCGCGGATACCGAGGTCTTTGGCTGTTTCGATGAGCGTGATGAGTTCCGGCTCATCGTAATGGTAGAGGAACGGATGTGCGAGCACGGGTACGCCGCCCGCCGCGACGATCGTTTCCACCGCTTTCGCAATGGAGATGCGGCGCTTCGGGAGATAGTACGGCATCCCCTCGCCGAGGTAGCGGTCGAAGCCCTCCTTGATGGAGTTGACATACCCTTTGCGCATGAGCAGCTCGCAGAAGTGCGGCCGCCCGATGACCGAGCCGGGATACTCGCGGTAGAGTTCATCGATGGTGATGTCGAAGCCGTCGCGGCGGAGCATGTCGGCGACTTTCTCGTTGCGCTCCACGCGCTCGTTCTTCACCCAGTCGAGTACCGGGCGCATGGCCGGAGAATGGATATCGATGAAGTAGCCGAGGATGTGGACATTTTCCGTGAGATAGTCCGAGGACACCTCGATGCCGGGGATGACCTCGACGCCGAGCTGCCGTCCCGCTTCTTTCGCTGCGGATACGCCGGAGACGCTGTCGTGGTCGGTAACGCTGATGGCGCTGAGGCCGATGGAAGCCGCCTTGCGGACGACTTCGATCGGAGAGTCGGTGCCGTCGGATGCGGTGGTATGGATGTGCAGGTCTATATTGCTCATAAAAGATTACGAAGTCCTTTTCGCGTTTGAATTACCGGTGAGGGTCTTTTTTACCAGTGAGGATCCTGATCGTGGTTATTGTTCGGGTCGTAGCCGTAGGGGTTGTAGCCGCCGTTCGGGCCGCCGTAGGGGTTATATCCGCCGGGGGCGGGGTACTTCGGGCTGGGGCCGTACTGGTTGATGCCGGGCTGGCTGTCCTTGCAGAGCCACACGAGAAGAATGATCTGTCCGACGAGCGGGACGAAGTTCAGAAAATACCATGCGCCGCTCCTGCCGATGTCATGCATGCGGCGCCAGAAAACGCCGAGGCTCGGGAGAAATGTGCCGAGCGCCCACACCGTGGAGAGCAGGCCGATAAAGGAGTTTTCCGAAATATTATAGATGCTGCCGAGGATGGCGGACACGATGTAGCTCAGGAGCGACCAGTACCAGTACTCGCTGCGGCGGGCGCGGCCGGTAAAGCACACATACTTATGGAAGACCGAAGAAATTGCATCTTGAAAGCTCATGTGGTTTCTCCTCTCGAATTTTAATGTATATATAGTATCGTATCGCGGCGGAGATTGCAAGAGACAGAATACCTATTTTTATTCGGAAAAACCTCGCCGTTTTTCAAAAATCATCCGTCAAAATCTTCGTTGACAGGACGGGTGCTCCGCGGTATTATTAGCTGACTTATCTGCGGAGGCGTTTTCCTTATGAAAAAAATCTTCGGAACAAAGACTATGCGCTGGCCGGTGCTTCTCCTGTTTGCCGCGGCGGCGGGGCTTTATACGGGGCTCGTGCTGTCCGTGCCGGCGCTGGAGGGCACATCGTTTCAGGATATCGGCATTGCCTATGAGTGGTGGGTGATCTTCGGCGTGATCGTCGCGGTGCACAGCCCGAAAAGTTGGGGTTCCGCGCTGCGCTGCTTCGTATTCTTCCTCGTGAGCCAGCCCATCATTTACGGCGTGCGCGTACTCGTCGGTGCCATTACCGTCGACATGGCGACATACTACCTCGGCATCTGGGGCGGGCAGATCCTGCTCACGCTGCCGGGCGGCTTTATCGCGTACTTCTGCAAAAAGCAGACGGCGCCCGGTGCGGTCGTTCTGGGGCTCGGCAATACGATCATCGCCGTGATGGGCGTATCGTATTTTGCGCAGATGCTCTCCCGGTTCCCGTATCATCTTCTCAGCCTTCTCGTATGCATCGCATCGATTTTCATCATGACCTTCTGCATTCAGAAGAAAAAGACGAACCGCATCATTGCTCTCGCCGTTCCTTTGGCGCTCACGGTCGCCGTGGTGATCTACGTGCTGGCCACAGGGCGCTCATTCTATTGATCAGGAGGCCGGACGCATGGAAATTATGGACTTTTTCTCTTTCGGCCGCGGAAAGAAAACCTTTGTCATTCTCCCGGGGCTTGCCATCCACAGCGTGATGGCGCTGCAAAATGCCGTGGAGTCCTCGTACAAGGATTTTGCGGAAGAATACACCGTGTATCTTTTCGAGCGCCCGCGCGTGCTGCGCGAGGGCTGCACCGTCCGCGATCTCGCGCGCGATACGGCGCAGGCGATGCGCGAGCTGCATATCGAAAATGCCGACATTTTCGGTGTATCGCAGGGCGGCATGATGGCGCAGTGGATCGCGATCGACGCGCCGGAACTCGTTCACTCGCTCATGCTCGGCGCGACGCTGGCCGAGCCGAACGAAACATTTCTCCGCGTGCTCGACACATGGCTGCATCTCGCCGAGGCGAAGGACGAAGACGCCCTTCTCGCAAGCTTTGTCGACAATGTGTACTCCGAAAATACGCTCAGGGCCTATCGCGAAACAATGATCACGCTCGGGCGCGGCATCACGGACGAAGAGTACTGCCGTTTCCGCATTCTGGCGGAGTCCTGCCGCGGCATGAACACCGTGCCGTACCTCTCCTCGATCCGCTGCCCCGCGCTGGTGCTCGGCTCGGAGGGCGACCGCGTCGTCACAGCCGATGGCACGCGCTCTCTGGCCGATAAGCTCGGATGTGAGCTCTATATGTACGGTGCCGAATACGGCCACGGCGTATACGACGAGGCGCCGGATTTCCGCACGCGGTGCATGGAGTTCCTCAAAACGTTGGGATGATCGGCGGGAAAGCATTTTCCCGCTCTTCCCCGAAGATAATTTAAGCCCGGCAGAAGGCGAGTGCTTTCTGCCGGGCAATTTTCTGCGTATTTTATTGCTGCTTTTCGGGTGTCGGGCTTTTTTCGAGGGCGCGCTTTACCACGCACAGGTGGTCGGTGCAGGATGAGCAGGTAAGAAACGCATTTGTCTCCTCGCAGAAGCGCTCCGGGTGGCGGCGGTAGGAGATCTCCCACAGCACCGTGCAGGCCAGCGCGAGCACCACAAGGCTCCAGGAATAAACGGACGGGACGAAAATGAGCGGCGTTGCGGTCATGATGGTGCCCCAGGCGAAAATGCGGCAAGTCACGCAGCATTTGTTTTTCATGAAGAGCTTCTGGAACGGGCAGTAGAAAACGATGCAGATCACATCGCAGAGATAATAAAACACCGTGATGAGCAGCATTTCGGGCGCGCCGAACGTTCCGCGGTAATAGAGCCACGCGAACAGCAGATTCGGGATCGCCCAGATGACGGCGACCCGCGTTGCGCCGAGATCCAGCTTGCGGATCTTCATGCGGAGCACCAGCTCATCCACCGCCGTTTCGATCTTGCGGAAATTGTGCGGGAATTGCTTGAGGCAGCCGCGCGAAATGCGTGACTTCGGCGAGAGCTGCAGGGCAAATGATGCGAACAGAATGACCCCGAGCACGACAAGCGGCGAGTCCAGGTGAGGGTCCGCCGTAAAGTCCAGCGCCTCGCGGTCCGTGAGATAAAAGTAAAGTACGGCAACCATCACGATCAGGCGGAAGAAGAACCGCAGAAGATAGTTGCGAAGCATATTGATCGGTTTGCGCATTGTCGGCAAGCGTTCCTTTGAATATAAAAATACCCCCGGCAAAATTCCGGGGAAAAGCAGGTAGTTATCCGAATAATATATATTATATTCTCCGCATCGGAAAAGTCAATCGGCCCGAAAAAAGTTTACAATTTCAACGGATACCGAAGCGGGAGCCGGGAAGAGAGATCTCTTCCGGCTCCCGCGCGATCGCAATTATGCAGTTCTTTATTTTGCACTCTTTTTCTTCCGGCAGACGATCACGCATACGGCGGCGATCACCGCGACGGCGGCGCACACGCCGACCCAGACGAGCGTCGTATTCGATCCGCTTTCGGTCTGCGGGATCTCGGGCAGGACCGAGTAGGCGGAGGCATCGAGCGTCACCGTCATCGGGTCGACGGTCTTGCGCTCATCGAGCACTTCGTGCGTCTCGGGGTTGCGGCCGTTTTTCAGGGAGTTGCTGTTTTTGCTCATATACCAGAGCACATCGTTCAGAAGCTCTCCGGCGTCCTCAAAGGCTTTCGTCTGCACGCTGTTGCAGTAGTCGGTGATGTACTGTGCCGCCGTGCCGCTCTCGAGAGTGGAAGCGGTCTCGAGCACGGTCTGCATGCTCGCGGTCATGGCGGTCTCCGCTTCGTGCCAGTAGGCACGCACGGGCTCGCCGTAAATTTTATAGGTGTCGCTCTCCGCGCACAGCGTGGTGAGGGCTTTGAAGCGGTAGTACGGATAGTTCTCGATGTCGAAGTCGCCCGCATCCTCGGCGGTCTGGGTGCGGCTGTACGGCTCGCTGATGCTCACGGCGGCGTTGGAGATGGGCACGAACACGCCGTAAACGGCGGGGCCCGAGCTCTCCCATGTGACGCAGGACATTTCGGCGGGCAGGTCGAGGTAGACCTGCGCGATGTGTACGCTCAGCGCGGTCTCGGTGCCGATGACGCGCATATCCGTGCGGCCGGTCTCGTCGGGGCTGTACTCCGTGCCCTCGAAGCGGTTGCGCAGGATCTCCATGACATCGATGAGAGATACCTTCTCGTCCGGCGTGAAGCACAGGTCGTAGAGGTCATCAAAATCGTAGTCGCCGTACTGCGACGGCGCGAGGAGTTGATGGGCGATCCAGGTGCGCATGTGCGAGTAGTTCACGCGGGCCGACTCGCCCGAGTAGGTCGCGAGCAGGTTCAGCTCGCCGTTCTCGCCGTACACCGCGAAGCCGTTTTCCACGGCCAGACTCTCGAGCTCCGGAGAGAGGATACAGTCTTCGTAATCCGAAACATACTCCAGCGAGAATTCGTTGCCGAACGCGCACACCTTGTCGGCGGGCAGCTTCACGGCGGCGTACTGGTGGCCGTTGTACATCTCGACATACCATGCCTCGGTCTGATCGGCGATGAGCGCGATGTTTACCTCGCTGCTGCCGTAGGTGTCGATGAGTCCGAGCAGGACTTCCACGCCCTCGCGCGCGGTCGCGCTCTGGCACGTTACCAGATCCACGGCGGTGAACTCCGTGAGGCCGTGCTCGACCTTCGGGTCGGCTTCCAGCGCGGCGTTGTTGGAGAACGATGTGATGGACATGACCATCGCGACGCCGCACTCGTTGGTGCAGATCGTAGCATCGCTTCCGAGGCCGTTTGCCGCCGTCGCGCTCGCCATCCACGGGGTGGATGTGTAGCGGTAGGTCGTTGCCGGAATGGGTGCGAACACGGTCGCATCGTTGTCCACCGGCATCGTGCGGCCGGACTCGTTGTCCACATGCTCGGTGATCGTCACATAGTTTGCCCAGACGTCCTGATAGTCGTTGGATTTTCCGATCAGCACGGTGCCGTCCTCGCTCACTTCCGAGCCGACATACACAGCCGTGCAGGCGTCCGCGCTCGTCATGCCCGCAGCGGCGATCAGGCAGGCGAACACGCCGGCGCAGAGCGTGCGCAGCAGTTTCTTTCCGATCTTCATATGTTTCCCCTCACTTTGTCCGTGCCCGCCGCAGTTTTTCCCGCGGCGGGCTTTTTGACACATTTTATCACGCCAAACCGCAAAAATCAACGCATATTCTGTTGTTTTGCTGCCGAACGCGCCCGAAGATCACACATAGGGGGAAGCCATGTCGATGTAGAAGAGGAACTGCATCCGGCTGCCCTCCGCATCGAAGGCCGGGACGAACTTGTCGCAGGCATAAGCGGCGCGGTACACATAGTGCATGGCGATCTTGTTGATCTCGGTCCCCTCGGGGAAGGAGAGGGTGAACAGGTTCAGGTCGGTGTCGACGCCTTCCGTTTTCTCCGCGCGCGCCTGCGGGATCTGCTTTGCCGCGTCGGTCACGTGCTTCGCGAGGCGCGCCTCGCGCTCGATGTTGTGCTCCATGCCGAAGTTGGGGTCGATGTTTGTGAATTCCATAGTAATTCTCCTTTTTAATTTAATAATTGTTGTGCTGCGGATCCGGATTTCCGCCGCGGTTTGTCTCTCGCTGCCTCCTTACACCCTATATGACAGCGAGAAGGCCGATATTACAAATCTTTCGAAAAAAATTTTTTCGGCAGCGGTATTATTTCAGCATCCGCCAGAGGGTGCTGCGGCTGATGTTCAGGTGTTTGGCCGTTTTGGTCTGGTTCTGCCCTTCCATGTCGTAGACGCGCAGAACGATCTCGCGAGTGATGTCATCGAGGGAGCGGTTCAGATCGATATCGGTCGCCGCCGTGCCCGCAGGCAGAGGGATCTCCTTCTCCTGCTCCAGCACCGCGCGGACCTGGGCTTCGGAAATATATGAGCTCGGTGCGTTGACCACGAGTTCCTGCGTGCATTTCACGAGCTGGTCGATGTTGTGCGGCCAGCGGAAATTCTGCAGCAGCAGCATGGCCTCGTGCGTGAGACCGATAACGCGCGTGCCGAAGCGCACATTTGTCGCGTTGATATAAAGGCTGACGAGGGTCGGGATATCCTCGCGCCGCTGCGAAAGAGGCGGCAGACGAAGGCGCAGGCAGTGCACGGTCTCCGAGAGATAACGGTAGACCGGATCGCCGGCGCTCTGCCCGAACGGACCGGAATAGGAGACGAGGAACCGGTTCGCACTGAGCGTGCGGGAGCCTTCCAGATAGGAGAGGAGCCGGAGGCACGCATCCTTTCCCGCGCAGTCCATATGGCGCAGATAAATGGTCGAGCCGGTATCGGCCAGGGGCGAGCGCTCGTTTTCGAGAAGCAGGTCCCAGTCCTTTTCGGTCATGCGCCCGATATCCACAACGATGAGGGAGCTGTGGCGGAGGCGGCTGCGGCTGTGAATATAGTTGGCAAAGCGGTCCTTGCCCGTGCCGAATTCTCCCTCGATCAGCACCGGCGCATCGGAGGCGGCATACTGGTCGCACACGGAGCGCAGCCGCTCGGCTGCGGCATTGTTGCCGAGATAGTATTCAAGCGGATTGCCGTTCGGGACCGGGGAATTTTTTTCAAACTCTCCGTCATCCACGCGAATGGCCTGCCGCCCCGTCAGGAGCGACGCGGCGTGCGAGACCGTGTATACGGCAAATTCCTCTCCGCCGGAGGACACGAGTCTCCCGCGGATCGTCACCGCCTCGCCGCCGATATGGCGGTTGATCTTCACATCGTTCTGCGCGAGCACATGCGAAAGCTGCTGCCGCATGATTTCGGAAAGCTCGTCCGGGATCGGCTGCATGGTGGAGAAGACCGCGGTGCCGTCCGGGGAATAGACCGCGCAGTCGTCCTCGGCCGACGTGAGGATATCCCGCAAGAGTCCGGCGCGGCGGTCGAGCGTCCGGTACCGGCTGCATATGTCGCGGGCGCTGTCGATGGCCGCTTCGATGCTCTCGAGGCCGGACACGATCAGGAGGCCGTGCATGCCGTGCTCCTGCGCTTCCGTGGCGGAGATCATATCGCCGACGATGATGCGCGTGCCGCTGTCCCGCAGTTCGCAGAGCTTCTCGCGGCATTCCTGCGGGCTGCGGATGGTGATGACCGGAACGCGGAACTGCATGATCTCGCAGAGCATTTCCGCCGGATGCGTGATGCTCGGATAGCCGAGAATGGCGAAGCTGTCCCCCATGCCCTGCGCCAGACGGATGGTACGCAGGATATCGTAAGCCGAGGGAACGATATCGCAGATGGGTATATCCACGCGGCTGCGGATAGCCTCCGCCGTGCCGCCGCGCGAGATGATGGCGTCAAAGCCGCTGTCCCGGTTCTCGAGCGCCGCCTTCAGGCCGGTGTCCAGATTGCCGGATTGAATGATGAGTTCCACGTCGCTCCGCTGAGCGGCGATGTTCGTCATGAGGTGGTACATTCCTTCATAGGGCGCAATGCACAGGAAACGCAGTTTTTTCACGACCGTCTCTCCTTCGTATGTTTCGTCCTGTTTCTAAAATAAAACATCTCTTAAGAATATGCAAGTGATTTATTTTAAAACGCTTCACAATTTCGCAAGATTTTCAGCGGCACTTTGATGGCTATACCACGCCGTTTTTGTGCATCATTGCCAATGAAATCGTTTCAATTTTGGATGTCGGTTCCAGAATAAAGCACGCTCGAAAAATATTGTTTCAAATTAAATCAGTTCAGCTTTGTTCCGTACTTTTCGCGGAGAAAACGCTTGTGTATAATCGGAGCATAAGGAAACACGAGGCGGGAGTATATTCTCCGCCGCAAAAAGGAGGCGCTCGGCAGACAATGATCGATGTTCTTGTACTCGCGGATGATGTGACCGGTGCGCTGGATGCCGGCGTCAAGTTCTCGGCTGCCGGCCGGAAAACCAAGGTTTCCCTGCTCCCGACGATCGATGCCGACGGCTCGAAGGAGAGCGTTCTTGTTCTTTGCGTCCCTACCCGGCATGAACCGGCGGACGAAGCCTATCGCCGTGTGTATGCTCTTTCGCAGAGAGCGGCGGAGCTCGGCATCGGGTGCATTTTCAAGAAGACCGATTCCGCCCTGCGCGGAAACATCGGAGCGGAGCTGGCCGCCGTACTGGACGGCAGCGGAAGTTCCGAGCTTTTCTTCATCCCGGCGCTTCCCGCGATGAACCGCGTGACGATCAACGGCATACATTATATTGACGGTGTGCCGGTAAACGAAAGCGTATTCGGCCGTGACCCGTTTGAGCCGGTCACGGAAAGTTATATTCCGGCGCTGCTCGAAAAGCAGCTGCCCTCTCCGACAGAGGTGTTCACCGGTGCGACTCCTCCCGCACCGGTGAATAGCGGAAAGCGTCTCACGGTGCTGGACTGTGAAACGCAGGAGGCCATGGAAAAAACCGTCCGTTCCCTCCGCGAAGAAGGCCGGCTGCACGCCGTTGCCGGATGCAGCGGTCTTGCCGAAGCGCTCGCCTCCGTTTTGGGAGAGGGTGCGGAAGCTCCGGAGCGGCCCGCCGCGGAAAAGCAGCTGACCGTCGTATGCGGAAGCGTCAATCCGATATCGCTCGGTCAGGTGGAATATGCCTCGCATTGCGGCTTCGATACCGTGCATGTGCCGGTGGAGCAGCTCCTCGCCTGCGGTCCGGAGAGCAGGGAGTTTGCGGATTTTCTCGATGAACTCTGGGCGCAGTGCGAAGCGAGCGATAAGCTCCTCATCGACACCGGCGTTGTCGGCAGTGCCGACATCGGAGGCGGCACATCTCCCGAAGAGCTCGGGCGGCGCGTTGCCGCGCTCCTCGGTGCGATATTGAAAGATCTCTTTGACCGCGGCGTCAGGACACGGCTGATGATCATCGGCGGCGACACGCTGCTCGGTTTTATGGACGCTATCGGCTGCCGCGAGCTCACGCCGCTGCGGGAAGTTCTCCCCGGCGTGGTGGAGGCCGGCTTCACCTACCGCGGTGAGCTGCATTCGGTGCTCTCCAAGTCCGGCGGATTCGGGCAGGAGGACATTCTGCTGAAGTTGGAATAAAATTGATTGGCAATAGAAAGGAATCGGTGAAAACTATGGACAAATACAATATGGTAATGCCGCGCATCGTCTACAGCGGCGTGGATGCGCTCGAGAATCTCAAGACGATCGCCGCCGGTCACAAAAAGGCTGCCATCTTCACGGACAAGGGCATTCTCGCCACCGGTCTCGTGGACCTTCCGCAGCAGATCATTGAAGAGGCCGGTACGGAGACCGTGATATTCTCGGATATCCCCGCCGAGCCGAGCTACATGGCCGTGCAGGGCGTCGTTGACGAGTTCCGCAAGATGGGTGCCGACCTCATCGTCGCCATCGGCGGCGGCAGCGCGATGGACACGGCAAAGCTCGCGAGCATTCTCGTAACGGACGAGTACACCGTGAAAGATCTTCTGGACGATCCTCTGCGCGGCGTGAAGACCGTACAGACCTGCTTCATCCCCACGACGGCCGGCACCGGTTCGGAAGCAACACCGAACGCGATCGTTGCCGTTCCCGAGAAGGAACTGAAGATCGGCATCGTGAACCCGAGCATGGTCCCCGACTATGTGGTGCTCGACGCCCGCATGATCAAGAATCTGCCCCGCAAGATCGCGGCGGCCAGCGGCGTGGACGCCATGGCGCACGCCATTGAGTGCTTCACGAGCAACAAGGCGAACCCCTTCAGCGATACCTTCGCTCTCGACGCCTTTGACAAGATCCTCAACAACATCGAGCGCGCCTGCGACGATCCCGAAGCTCTCGACGCCAAGCGCGAGATGCAGGTTGCGGCCTTCTACGGCGGCGTTGCCATCACCTGCTCCGGCACGACGGCCGTCCACGCGCTCAGCTATCCGCTCGGCGGAAAGTACCACATTGCGCACGGCGTATCGAACGCCATCCTGCTCATGCCGGTCATGCGCTTCAATGAGCCCGCCATCCGTCACAAGCTCGCGCAGGCTTACGACCGCGCGGTGCACGGTGAGAAGACCTGCACCACGGACGAAGAGAAGAGCGCATGGATCATCAACCGCATGGGCGAGATCGTAAAGCATCTCGACATTCCGACGGATCTTTCGCAGTGGAATGTTTCCCGCGATGACCTCGATTCCCTCGTGGAAGCCGGCATGTCCGTGCAGCGCCTTCTCGTGAACAACATGAGAACGGTCACGCCCGAAGATGCGCGCAATATCTACCTGCAGATCCTTTGAACCATCGCCGAAAGGAGAAAGACAGATATGAAAGACATTAAACTGCACGGCATCGTACCGCCGATCATCACCCCGATGAACGCAGACGAGAGCGTGAATCTTCCGGAGCTGCGCAATCAGATCGAGCGCCAGATCGCCGGCGGCGTTCACGGCATCTTCTGCTTCGGTACCAACGGCGAGGGCTACGCCCTCTCCATGAAGGAGAAAGAGGAGATCCTCGAGACGACCGTCGACCAGGTGCACGGACGCGTTCCGGTGTACGCCGGCAGCGGCTGCATCACCACGGCGGACACGGTGTACATGAGCCGCCGCGCCGAGGAACTGGGTGCGGATGTGCTGTCCATTGTCACGCCGAGCTTCGCCACGGCCAGTCAGGAAGAGCTCTACCGCCACTACAGCGAAGTGGCCAAGCATGTCAACATTCCCATCGTTCTCTACAACATTCCCCCGCGCACGAACAACAAGATCCTTCCCGAGACGGTCCGCCGTCTTGCCAAAGATGTCGATGTGATCCTCGGTGCGAAGGATTCGAGCGGCGACATTGAAAACCTCAAAGCGTACATCCGCGAAACGCAGGATCTCGACAAGCCGTTCGCGGTGTTCGCCGGAAACGACGGTGCCATCCTCACCGGGCTTCGTGCCGGCGGCGCAGGCGGCATTGCGGGACGCGCCAACCTCTATCCCAAGACGGTCACGCAGATCTACAACAGCTTCATCGCCGGAGATCTGGAAAAGGCCGAGGAGTGCCAGCAGCGCATCGCCACCATCCAGCGCGTGTTCAAGTTCGGCAACTCCAACACCATCATCAAAAAGGGCGTCAACATGCTCGGCTATCCGGTCGGCGAGTGCCGCCGTCCGTTCAACTACCTCTGCGACGAGGGAATGGAAGAGCTGAAGGCCGTACTGAAGGAAAACGAAGAGCTGGGTCTCTGCTGAGAGCCGGGAGGCGAAGAAGATGGATACAGTCAAAAAGCCGATCCTCGGCATTACCATGGGCGATCCTTTCGGCAACGGGCCGGAGATCTCCGTTCGGGCGCTTGCCGACGAGGCGATCTATGAGCGCTGCCGTCCGGTGATCATCGGCGATGCGGCATCGATGGAATACGCCGCTGCCGTTTACAACAAGCTCAACGGAACGGATCTCCGCATTCGCGTCATCGAAAAAGTCGCAGATGCGAACTTCACCTACGGCGTTATCGATGTGCTCTCCCTCGGCATCGTAAAGAGCGAGGATATCCCCTGCAGCAGCGATGACCCGAAGCCGTTCGGTCTGGGCGCCACGGCGCTCGGCGGTGAGGCGGCATTCCAGTATGTGAAGAAAGTCATCGAGCTTGCCATGGCAGGCGAAGTGGACGCCACCGTAACGAACGCGCTGAGCAAGGAAGCCATCAACATGGCAGGCCATCACTTCAGCGGGCACACCGAGATCTACGCGCATTACACGAACACCGAAAAGTACACCATGATGCTCGCTCACGAGGAGCTGCGTGTTGTCCATGTGTCCACGCATGTTTCGCTCCGCGAGGCGTGCGACCGCGTGAAAAAGCCGCGCGTGCTCGAAGTCATCCGCATTGCCGATGCCGGATGCAAGGCGCTCGGCATTGAAAAGCCGCGCATCGCCGTTGCGGGACTCAACCCGCACTGCGGCGAGAACGGACTCTTCGGCCGCGAAGAGATCGAAGAGATCCAGCCGGCCATCGACGAAGCGATGGCGGAAGGCATCTGCATTCCCGATAAGAAGCCGACGCCGCCGGACACGGTGTTTTCCAAGGCCATCGGCGGCTGGTACGACATCGTGGTGTGCATGTACCACGACCAGGGACATATTCCTCTCAAGGTGAAGGGATTTGTCTATAACCGCGAAGCGGGCCACTGGGATGCCGTTGCGGGCGTGAATGTTACGCTCGGTCTTCCCATCATCCGCGCCAGCGTTGACCACGGCACAGGCTTCGGCCACGCCGGCAGCGGCAATGCAAACGCGCTCAGTCTCGTAAATGCCATGGACTACGCCATCCGCATGGCGAACGCCAAAGCATGATCCATCGTATCCCATCCGGCGATGCCGGAAAAAATAAAAGAAGTCTTTTAAAATTGAAAGGAGAACAGAAATGAAGAAGACACTGGCACTGATCCTTTGCCTGGTTATGGTATTCGGACTGGTTGCCTGCGGTGCGACGGAATCCGCTACCACTACGACGACAACGGAAACCACTACCACCGCAGAAGCCACTGCGGAGGCCACCGAAGCAAAGACCGATTTTTCGGACGTAACCCTCGTATTTTCCTCCGACGCTGTCGGATCCGCATCCTATAACTACATCGTTGAGATCGCCAAGCACCTCGAAGAGGACGGCGGCTTCAGCCTCGTAGACGTGCAGCCCACCAACCCGGGCGGCATGGGCGCTCCCTACCTCTTTGCCACTCCGGGCGTTGATCTTGCTTTCATCAACGGCGCTCCCGCGAAGTGGGCCAAGGAAGAGGGCACTCTCGGCAAGGAGCCCACGAGCGGCTACTCCGCCATTCTCGGCGGCCTGACTGCCTCCTGCTACATCAACTGCATCAGCAACGCCTTCCTTGAGAAGTACGGCGTTTCCACCATCGAAGAGATCTTCGAGCAGAAGCTTCCTCTCCGCATCGGCTGCTCTCCCGTCGGCTCCATGGACGCCGAGGGTGCCTACAAGCTGCTTGAGTACTTCGGCGTGACCGAAGAAGAGCTCAATTCCTGGGGCGGCAGCATCACCAACCAGGGCGGCGATGCCAACAAGGCAGCCATCCAGGATGGCCAGATCGACTTCTACATTGACCACACTTCCTCCGCTTCCTCCACGATGAACGAGATCGCGAACACCGTTGATGTCACCTTCCTGCAGTGGGGTGATGACCTCATCGACTGGTTCGTCAACGAGAAGGGCTTTGCCCGCGTGACCGTTCCCGCGAACTCCTTCAAGGGTCAGACCGAAGAGCTCGTTCTCCCCGGCAGCCCCGACGGTATCTTCTGCGCCGACACTCTCTCCGAGGATGTTGTGTACCAGATCACCAAGACTCTCATTGAGAACCACGACGAGATCGTTGCCGTTTACCCGGCGCTGAGCTGCTGGACTGTGGAAGGCAGCTGCGATCCCGAGCTTGTCGGCGGTGTTGATTTCCACCCCGGCGCGCTGAAGTACTACAAGGAAGTCGGCCTTATCGCCGATGACGGCGCCGAAGCCGAAGAGACGACCGGCGAAGTCAAGACCTACGATGTCTCCGGCGAGACCATCGTGTTCTCCTCCGACGCTGTCGGATCCGCATCCTACAACTACATCGTCGAGCTTGCCAAGCAGCTCGAAGAAGATGCCGGCTTCAGCCTCGTAGACGTGCAGCCCACCAACCCGGGCGGCATGGGCGCTCCCTACCTCTTTGCCACTCCGGGCGTTGATCTTGCTTTCATCAACGGCGCTCCCGCGAAGTGGGCCAAGGAAGAGGGCACTCTCGGCAAGGAGCCCACGAGCGGCTACTCCGCCATTCTCGGCGGCCTGACTGCCTCCTGCTACATCAACTGCATCAGCAACGCCTTCCTTGAGAAGTACGGCGTTTCCACCATCGAAGAGATCTTCGAGCAGAAGCTTCCTCTCCGCATCGGCTGCTCTCCCGTCGGCTCCATGGACGCCGAGGGTGCCTACAAGCTGCTTGAGTACTTCGGCGTGACCGAAGAAGAGCTCAATTCCTGGGGCGGCAGCATCACCAACCAGGGCGGCGATGCCAACAAGGCAGCCATCCAGGATGGCCAGATCGACTTCTACATTGACCACACTTCCTCCGCTTCCTCCACGATGAACGAGATCGCGAACACCGTTGATGTCACCTTCCTGCAGTGGGGTGATGACCTCATCGACTGGTTCGTCAACGAGAAGGGCTTTGCCCGCGTGACCGTTCCCGCGAACTCCTTCAAGGGTCAGACCGAAGAGCTCGTTCTCCCCGGCAGCCCCGACGGTATCTTCTGCGCCGACACTCTCTCCGAGGATGTTGTGTACCAGATCACCAAGACTCTCATTGAGAACCACGACGAGATCGTTGCCGTTTACCCGGCGCTGAGCTGCTGGACTGTGGAAGGCAGCTGCGATCCCGAGCTCGTCGGCGGCGTTGATTTCCACCCCGGCGCGCTGGCCTACTATAAGGATGCCGGTCTCCTCTGATCCGAACATACTCGAAATTCACCCCCGATAAGCATACCAAGTCTGAGGGGGACGGACACCTCCGGTGTCCGTCCCCACCTCGCAAGGAGGTCAATAATACATGAGCATATTCAAGAAAAAAGACAGCGGCAGCTCGCAGAGCATGGACGCGAAGGCCGCTGAACTCGCAAAAGAAGAGGACGAGGACTCTAAAATTGCCCGTCTCCTCAAAACCATGCCCAAATGGCGTTACTGGACGTTGGCCGTCCTTGCCATTCTCATGCTGGCTTTCCAGCTGTACATTAAGCTGATCGCTCCGATGCAGCCCTGGGCACAGCTCCCGCTGCACCTTTGCTTCGCACTGATGATAGTGTTCCTCTTCAACCCCATGTGCGAAAAGTGCAAGAACCAAGATAATCCTCATAAAAATCTCTGGTGGATCTATGACGGATTTCTTCTTGCATGCGTTGCGTTTATCGCCTATCACTTCCTTACGCAGGCCGATGCACTCAACCTGCGCATCTACAACGTCGATCAAATGACAACCCAGGATATGCTCGTCGCCATCCTTCTTCTGTTCGTTATGATGGAAGCCGTGCGGCGTGTCGTTTCCATGGCGCTGTTTTTCGTACTTGCCTTCTTTATGGCCTATTCCTGGTTTGGCCAGTACATTCCCGGACTGTTCCGTTTTGCCGGCATGACTTTCCCGCAGTTCCTTGAGACGCTGCTTTACAGCCAGAACGGCATCTTCGGTTCCCCGCTTTCCGCCTCGCTGAACACCCTCTTCTACTTCATGATTTTCGGCGCGTTCTTTGCCAACTGCGGCGGCGGCGAAGTCCTCATCAACATGGGCCTGAAGCTCTCCGACAAGACGGCCGGCGGCCCGGCAAAGGCTGCGGTCATTTCCTCCGGCCTTATCGGTATGATCTCCGGCTCCGCACAGGCGAACGTTTCCACCACCGGCGTTTTCACCATTCCTCTTATGAAGAAGGCCGGCTACACTCCCGAAGAAGCCGGCGCGGTCGAATCCGTTGCCTCCACCGGCGGACAGATCATGCCGCCGATCATGGGTACCGGCGCCTTCATCATGGCGGAAATGATCGGTGTGCCTTACATGAAGATCGCCGAGACCGCCATTATCCCCGCTCTCGCTTACTACGGCGCCACATTCATCCTCGTGCACCTGCTTGCCAAGAAGCGTAAGATCGGTCAGGGTGAGAAATTCATCGGCAACCCGATCCTCCCCCGCCTTTATCGTCTCTCCCCCATCATCCTTCTTGTCGTTCTCATCTGCACCGGCACTTCGATGCCGCGCGCCGCTCTTTACTGCGCCATTCTCTCGCTCATTCTGAGCATGCTCAATAAAGAGACCCGCATGACCCCGAAGAAGATCCTCAACACGATCATTGACGGTGTGCGCCAGTCCGCGAATATCGCCATTCCGACCGCCGCCTGCGGCATCATGATCGGTATCGTCGTTCGCTCCGGCATCGCCGTGAAAATCGCAAAGCTCATCGGTCAGGCCGGCGGCAGCAGCCTGCTCCTCGCTCTGATCGTCGCCGCCATCGGCTGCCTGCTCCTCGGCATGGCTCTCCCGACCGTGGCCGCTTACCTTATCGCAAACACGCTCTTCTGCTCCGCTATCATGAACCTCGGCGTCGAGACCATCGTTGCCAACATGTTCATCTTCTACTTCGGTGTTATCGCTCAGATCACCCCGCCGGTGTGCCTTGCCTCCTTCACCGCGGCAGGCATCGCAAACGCCAGCGCATGGAAGACCGGCTGGAAAGCGTTCACCTTCGCAATTGTTGCCTTTATCGCTCCCTTTATGTTCGTTTTCCGTCCTGCCATGCTGCTTCTCGGTACGCCCTGGGAGATCATTCTCGCCTGCCTTATGACGGCATGCGCTACCGTCTTCCTCGCCGCCTGTGTTGCCGGATACATGTTCCGCAACCTGAACTGGCTGATGCGCGCACTGTTCTTCGGCTCCGCCATTCTCTTCCTCGCTCCCGCTGCATGGACGGACATCACGGCCTGCATCATCGGCTTCGCTCTCATCGCTTTCTGCTACATTACGAGCAAAAAGCAAAAATCCGAGCCGCAGGCCCCGGCCCAGGCATGATCCTCGCTTTTCATTAAAATCAAACGGGCGGCTCCTCGCGGGAGTCGTCCGTTTTTTAAAAGGAGTATCCATATGAAAAACACATTCACTCTTACGCATATCGGCATCAATACGCCGAACCCGGAAG
>CAZKGZ010000010.1:0-12364 GCA_964552365.1 uncultured Oscillospiraceae bacterium
AGGGGAGGGACGCATATGAGAAAATCGTTGGCGGCGCAGACGAAGCGCTCGCGCATCGTGATCGCGGTGCTGGCACCGGCCGTAGTGTGCATGGCGCTCCTGTGCCTTTTCATCGGCTCTTCGAATATGTCCCTTTCGGACGGCATCGCGGCGCTCTTCGGGCGCGGCACCGCCGCCAATGTGCGCATTGTGCGCTCCATCCGTCTGCCGCGCATGCTCGCCGCCGTCATCGCCGGCGCGGCGCTCTCCGTTTCGGGTCTCATCATGCAGACGACGCTTGCAAACTCCATGGCGTCGCCCTCCACGATGGGCGTGTCCAATGCAGCCGTATTCGGCGCAAATCTTTCGATCATCGTGTTCGCGGGCGGCTACCTCTCCACGGGGAACAACCTCTCGGGGTACATGGCGGGCGTGGACCCGTTCGCGGCCTCCGCCACGGCGTTCGTATTCGCTGCGCTCTCCATCCTGCTCATCCTCGCGCTCTGCCGTGTGCGCTCGTTCTCGCCGAATGTCGTGGTGCTCGCGGGCATCGCGGTCGGCTCCGTATGGACGGCGGCCACGACGCTGCTGCAGTTTTATGCGACCGATGTCGGCCTCTCCGCCGCCGTCGTGTGGAATTTCGGCGACCTCGGACGCGCGACATACAAAACGGATCTCCTGATGTTCATCGTTGCCGCCGCAGGCATTGCGGCATTCTCCGCCCTCGCGTGGCGGTATAATACGCTCCTGAGCGGCGACGCCGCCGCGGGGAGCATGGGCGTGAATGTGTCGCGTCTGCGCTTTTTCTCGCTGCTGCTCGCCTCGCTCATGACGGCTGCGTGCGTGTCGAGTCTCGGCACCATCGGCTTCGTCGGCGTCATCTGCCCGCATGTCGTAAAGCGCCTGATCGGGCAGGACCACCGCTTTTCCGTTCCCGCCTCGGCGCTTATGGGCAGCCTTCTCCTGCTCACGGCGGACGCCGTCTCGCGCTCGCTCGGGAGCGGCAGCGCTCTGCCGGTCGGCGCGATCACCTCGCTGCTCGGCGCGCCGTTCTTCCTCGGCATCATTTTCACGCGAAAGGAGCACGGCGGATGCTGAAGATCGACAATGTGGTGTTCCGCTACTCCCGCCGCGCGGAACCGGTGCTCAAAGGCGTGTCGCTCGAACTGCCGGACGGTGAGATCGGCATCCTGCTCGGGCGAAACGGCGCGGGAAAAACAACGCTTTTCCAATGCATTCTCGGCCTTGCATCGCCGGAGAGCGGATCGATCCTCTTCGACGGACAGGACCTTCTCAAAATGCCCCGCCGCGAGCGGGCGCGCGTCGTCGCCTATGTGCCGCAGCACATCCACTTCGGCGCGCTGAGCGTGTACGATTCCGTCCTGCTCGGCCGCGTGTCGCGCTTCGGCATGCAGGCGGGACGCGAGGACTGCGAAGCCGCCGACCGGATATTGGAGGAGATGCACCTCGAAGGCCTCGCCTCGCGCTGTGCCGAGGAGCTCTCGGGCGGCGAGAAGCAGAAGATCGCTATCGCCCGCGCGCTCGTGCAGGAGCCGCGCCTGCTCATTTTCGACGAGCCGACCGGCAACCTCGACCTGGCGAACGAGGAGCTCATCATCGACGAGGCGAAAAAAGCCGCCCGCGAGCGCGGCATTTCGATTTTAAGCTCGCTGCACGACCTCAATCAGGCGCTCTGCATGGGCGACCGGTTCTTCCTCCTCCGCGACGGCGCGGTGCGCTATGCGGGCGGGGAGGACATCCTCACACCCGAGGTCATTCGTGACGTATTTGATTTCCGGGCACGGATCATCACCGTGGACGGCAAAAAAGTGATCCTGGGAGGAAAAAACTTTGAAAACTAAGATCGTGTCTCTTCTGCTCGCTCTTGTGATGCTCGCATCTCTCGCCGCCTGCGGCACGGCTGCGGAACCCGCGGCGGAGGCCGAACCGACCGCCGCACCCATCGGGGAAACAACGGCCGAGACGACCGAAAGCATCACCGTGACCGACCTTGTCGGACGCGAAGTGACCGTCACGCCGGGCAGCTACCGCCGCGTGGTGTGCATCGGCGCGGGCGCCCTGCGGCTCTACACCTACATCGGCGATGTGTCGCTCCTGTGCGGCGTGGAGGACATCGACAACGAAACGCTCACCGAGCGCCCGAAAATGTTCGACAGCGTGGCGCGCCCCTATGTGCTCGCCTACGGCGACATCTTCGCCTCGCTCCCCTCGTGCGGCGTGGGCGGCCCGAACGCCCAGAGCGCCGAGGCGGAGAAGATCCTCTCGTGCGATCCGGACATCGTCATCTCGCTCTACACCGACACCGACAAGGAAAATGCCCTGCAGGAGCAGCTCGGCGTGCCGGTCATCACGCTGCGCTCCGGCGCGGACGGCGTGTTTGACGAGGCATTCTTCGAGAGCCTGCGCCTCCTCGGCACGATCTTCGATGCCGGCGAAAAGGCCGAAACGCTCATCTCCTTCATCGAGACCGAACGCGCCGCGATCGAGGAGCGTACCGCCGATATCGCCGGGGAGGACAAACCCTCCGTCTACATCTGCGGTCTCGGCAACTGGGGCACCACGAACCACCTCATGACATCGCAGGATTATGTGTCCTTCCGTGTCGCGAATGTGAACAATGTCGTCTCCGACCTCGCCGCGGACGGCGCACAGGCCATCGAGAGCGAGAAGTTCGTATCCCTCGGCGAGGACATGGACATCATGATCTTCGATGCCGCCGCCGTGAAGAACATCCTTCCGCTCTATGCGGAGGACCCGACCATGTTCGACACCTGCCGCGCGTGGCGCAGCGGCGAGGCCTATCTCCAGCTCGCCTACAACGCCTACTACACGAACTACGAGATCGCCCTCATCAACACCTGGTTCGCGGCGAAAGTCGCCTACCCCGACCGCTTCGAGGATGTGGATATGAAGGATGTCACGAACCGCATCACGAACGCCTTCCTCGGCACGGAGCTCGCGGACGAGATCTACGCCTGCCCGAACAGCTTCGGCGGCTATCAGAAGATCGACACCGCGACATTCTTCGGAGGGACGCAGGAATGATCGAGAAAAAAGACGTTGTCGCCTTTTTCGATGAACACGCGAAAACGTGGGATGCGGAAATGATCCGCAGCGATGAGAAGATCGCCCGCATCCTTGATAACGCCGGCGTGAGCGAAGGCAAGCGCGTGCTCGATGTGGCGTGCGGCACGGGCGTGCTCATCGGCGATTACCTCAAGCGCGGCGTGAAGAGCGTGACGGCTGTGGATATTTCGCCCGAAATGGTGCGCATCGCCCGCGAGAAATTCCCGCAGGAGAATGTGCGCATCGTATGCGGCGACGCGGAAACGGCCGACCTCGGCGACGGCTTCGACGCCATCGTGATCTACAATGCCTTCCCGCATTTTCTCTCGCCCGAAACGCTCATCGCGCATCTCTCTTCGCTTCTCACGCCCGGCGGGCGTCTCACCGTAGCGCACGGCAGCTCCCGTGCGGCCATCGATGCCCACCACCACGGCGCGGCGAGCCATGTGTCGAACGGCCTCATGGAAGCCGACAAGCTCGCCGAAATTTTCGCCAAACACCTGAAAGTGACAACGGTCATCTCCGATGACACCATGTATCAGGTCGTCGGCGAAAAAGAGTAATAAAAAACGCAGGAAGCTCATTTTTGAACTTCCTGCTTTTTCATGCCGCCCTCAGAGCGGCTGCTTTTTTATCATGGCGAAGCGGCGGGGGTATTTTGCGGGGGTCGGCGCGATCTTCGGGACGATGACGATGCTGTGGACGGCATCGGTGCCGGGAACGGTGTATTTTTCGATGCGCGCCTTGCCGCCGCCGAGCGTGCGGATGCATTTTTCCGCTTCGTGCACCTCGTCCTCCGGCTCGGGCCCCTTCATCGCGGCAAACACGCCGCCCACGCGCACGAGCGGCATGCACAGCTCGCAGAGCATGCTCAGCCGCGCCACCGCGCGCGATGTGACAACATCAAAGCTCTCCCGCTTGTCGCTCTCCTCCTCGGCGCGACCCGCGAGCGGCGTGACATTCGTGAGAGCGAGTGCATCGCACACCTCCTGCTGAAACGCCACGCGCTTTTGCAGACTGTCAATGAGCGTGAGGTGCGCGTCCGGCACGAGGATGGCGGCGACGAGCCCCGGGAAACCGGCGCCGGAGCCGATGTCCGCCGCAGAGCGGCCCGAGAGCTTCACATACCGAAGCAGCGCCGCACAGTCGAGAAAATGCAGCCGCGCCGTGGCTTCCTCGCCTTCGATCGCGGTGAGGTTCATCACCTTGGACTTTTCATCGAGCAGCGTATAATAGCTCCGAAGCTTGCGGAGCTGCTCCTCCGTCACGGGAACTTCCAGCTCCCGGAGCCCCGAAACGAGGATCTCTTCCATTGTCATGATCAGCTTTTCCTCTCAAATCTCTGTCCGCAGCGGGGGCAGGTGATCTGGATATGTCCCTTGCCGCGCGGCACGCGAAGCCGGTTGCCGCAGCCCGGACAGGTGAAAAATTTATAGTCGCGCGATTGCCGGAGCCGCATCCATGCACCGGAAAGCTCGGACTTTGCGCGGTCGTACGCCTCGCGCGCGGCCAGATCCTCCCGCTGCCGCGCGGAGAGATCGCGCGAAAACATCCGGAAGAGCGAGTAGGCAGCCACGGCGAAGGCGAGAAAACTGAAGAAGCCGGACTCGAGGACGAGGCCGAGCACCCACAGGATCAGCAGGAGAACAAGGAGCTTCCGGTTGAGAAAATCCACGCCGTTGCGCCCCATCATAAATCGATCCAGCCAATTCCGCATACCCGAGCCTCCGTTCGCTTTCTTCTGAGCCTTGCAAAAGAGAAACATATGTGTATAATAAACGCATAAAAAGATGAATGTATTATAGACGGGGGCGGCGGCAGTGTCAAGCTCCCGAACGGAGGATATATGGATTTTCATTTTCCGCTGATCCTGGACGGCGCGACCGGCACGCAGCTGCAGTCGCACGGCTACACAGGCGCCGAGAGCGCCGAGGAATGGGTGCTCGCGCATCCGGACATCCTCACGGACATCCAGCGCGGCTATGTCGACGCGGGCAGCGGCGTGCTGTACGCTCCGACCTTCGGCGCCAACCGGCGCAAGCTCGCCGAGCGCGGCATCGTCGGCCGAACCGCCGAGATCAACCGCCGCCTTACAGAGCTCTCGCGCAAAGCGGCGGACGGCAGAGCGCTGGTGGCGGGCGATATGTCCCCGACCGGCCTTTTCGTACAGCCGATCGGCGACACGCCGTTTGAGGAGATCGTGGACATCTACACCGAGCAGGCGGCGGCCCTCGAAGCATCGGGCGCCGACCTCTTCGTGATCGAGACCATGATGACGCTCTCGGATGCGCGCGCGGCTGTGCTCGCCGTGCGCAGCGTGAGCGATAAGCCGATATTCGTCACCTTCTCCTGCAACGAAAACGGACGCAGCGTCTCCGGCACGGATGTGACGGCAGCTCTCACCGTCCTGCAGGGCATGGGCATCGATGCGTTCGGCCTGAACTGCTCGACCGGCCCCGAGGACATGCTCCGCCAGCTTCGCCGCCTGCGCGAATACGCCCGCGTGCCGCTCATCGCCAAGCCCAACGCCGGACTCCCGAAGCTCGTGAACGGCAAAACGGTGTACGATTGCCCGCCGGAGGAGTTCACGGCCTTCGTCCCCCAAATGCTCGAAGCGGGCGTTGCCGTATTCGGCGGCTGCTGCGGCACCACAGCCGAACATATCGCGGCACTCCGGAAAGCACTGGAAGGAGCCGAGATCACGCCGCCCGCGCCGCTGCATGCGGAGATGCTCCCCGCAGCCACGGAGCAGGAGTGCGTGTACATCCCCGCATCGGCCGAGCACGGCGAGATCCTGCGCGTGACGGAGGACTTTGAAGAAGACCTGTCCGATGCCCTCGAAGAAGACGATGCCGTGCTCGCCGTCCGCCTCGAAACGGCGGAGGATGTGAAAACATTCACCGAAAACGCCTACATGATCCGCAAGCCCCTCTGCCTCGTGTGCGAAGATGCCGCCGTCCTCGAGTCTGCCCTCCGAACCTACCAGGGCCGCGCCCTCTACGAAGGCTCCCTCCCCGAACAGATCCTCCGCCCCCTCCGCGAAAAATACGGTTTGATATATTAAAAATTCTCCGGCAGCCGAAACGGCCTGCCGGAGAAAATTTTCGCAGCGCGTATTACATATGAGACAAAAGCTCTTCGCAAGCGGATCTCAGGGCGGGAATGTCGCTTTCCAATGTGGCCCATACCGATGGAACATCGATGGAGCCGTAGGCGTGCACATAGAAATTTCGCGTATCTTTAATAATGCGCCAGGGAATGGCTTTGCTTTTCGCTTTTACATCGTCGGAAAGCAGAGCAGCCAATTCACCGATCTGCACAACGCACATGCAGCAGGCATCCTGATAAAGGCAGTCCTGCTCGAAAACGGAATAATCATGATGAAACCGGTCTAAATTGTCTGCAATGCGCTGACAGTAAAGAACGATTTTCTGCAAAATAAGGCGGTCACGATTTTCGATAGAGCAGCACCTCATCTTTCCGGATCGAATCGAGAAATGATTTGTCCGAGGAATCGGCGGTCACCAGATCCACGGGGAGCTTCAGGGCGTCCTCAACGGCCAGACGAAAGCCGCAAAGCTGGAAAAGCGATATAAGAGCTCCTTTGTCGATTTTCAGATCCACATCGCTCTCTTTGTCGGCGAGACCCTTGGCATAAGAGCCGAAAAGCGAAACACTCGCAACGCCGTGCGCCTGTGCGATGGGGGAAATAATGCTGCGCAGCTCTTCAATGCTGTACGGTGCCATGAAACCACCTCCCTGCACTTCCAATATACCACGCAAGCCGAAAAAAGAAAAGATGCATTTTACGCAGAGCTTCGATTCGGCACAGTATCAAATAAAAAATCCGACTGTCGTAAAAACAATCGGATTTTTTGGCACGCCGTAAGGGATTCGACCTGCGCTGCGGCGCAGGCCGCCTCGGGTTGCAAAGCGCCCCCGGCGCTTCGCCAAGAGCCCTCGGGTTCGAATCCGGCACTATCCGGGTATGAAAAAATCCGACTGTCCAAAGACAATCGGATTTTTTGGCACGCCGTAAGGGATTCGAACCCCTGACCTTCTGGTCCGTAGCCAGACACTCTATCCAGCTGAGCTAACGGCGCATATCTCAAGCGCCCAATTAATGTAACACAACCGAATAGAAAATGCAAGCATTTTTTTCAAAAACAAAAAATATTTTTTGCAGCGCCCAAAATGGGCCGCCGGTGGCTTTATGCGTTCCAGATCTTGGTGCGGTCGATGTCGCGGAGCGTGGCTGCACCGCACATGGTCATCGTGTCGCGAAGCTCCGCGGTGATCTTGTCCATATAGACTTTGAAGCCTTCCGCACCGCCGCCGTAGATCATGTTGAGAATGGGACGGCCGATGAGCACGCCGTCCGCGCCGAGCGCAAGTGCACGGAACACATCGATGCCCGAGCGGATGCCGCCGTCGACAAGGATCGTGACGGAACCCTTCACGGCATCGGCAATGGCGGGGAGCACCTCGGCCGTGGACGGCACGCCGCCCTGCACGCGTCCGCCGTGGTTCGATACGACGATCGCGCCCGCACCCGCCTTCACCGCTTTTTCCGCAGCGGCGGGGGTCATGATGCCCTTGATAATGAACGGCATTTTGGCGTAGGAGCAGATCTCGCGCATCTCCTCTACGCTCTTGCTGCCGGCGTTCGGGTTCATCGCCTTGAGGAACGGAAGACCCGCACCGTCAATGTCCATACCGGCGGCGAAGATGCCGTTCTCGTTGAGAATGTCGAGCTTTGCAAAAACCGCTTCTTTGTTCCAAGGCTTGATGGTCGGGCAGCCGATGCCGCCGATTTTTGCCATATCGTTTACGGCACTCACGAGAATTTCGGGCTTCACGCCGTCACCGGTGAACGCCATGACGCCGTATTCCGCAGCGGCGTTGATGAGGATCGTGTTGTAGTCCTGGTCGATGTACTTCGGGCCGTAGTGCATATCAATGGCACCGAGCGGAGCGGCAAATATGGGCGCGGTGAAGCGGCGGCCGAACATCTCAAAGGAAATATCCGGCGCGGAACGCGGGCAGAGCGTGTCCATGTTTACGCAGATCTCCTGCCATTTGTCGTAGTTCCTCGCGGCGGTGTTGCCGGGGTACTTGCAGCCGGGACCGGGCATGGCATTCCCGCAGGCGCGCCCGTTGCACACCGGGCAGTTTTTGCAGTACGGCCCAACCTGGTCGCTTGCCGCATCGTGTATCTCTTTGTAAGTCATCCGATGTTCCTCCTCAGCAAAAGTTGAATTCCTAAGATGTCTTAAATGTAGCACGCCTGCTGCCGTTTCGCAATAGCCGCCGATAAAAAATCTCCCCAACAGCTCAAAAACGAGCGGTCGGGGAGCGGAAAAACTTACGGCAGCCGGACGGTCATATCTTCCGTGATATTGGTCTGACAGGCGAGGACTTCCTTGCCGTTGCATATCACGGTGCACACGCCGCAGGTGCCGCGGCCGGCGCAGGGGCCGTCAATGTAGATCTCATAATCGCGCAGGAGCTGAAAGAGGTTTTCACCCTCTCCGGCTGTGATCTGCATATTCAGCTGCGGCAGCGATACGGTATGGACCGCCATGCTTCTCAACTTCCTTTGCAAAAAAAGAACCCGGAAACCTTGCGGCTTCCGGGCCTTTGAATGGTTGCGGGGAATGGACTTGAACCAATGACCTCCGGGTTATGAGCCCGACGAGCTACCAACTGCTCTACCCCGCGATATTGCAAGAGTTATAATACCATACCCCATGCATGATGTCAATACCGAAATCAGAAATTTTTTCGAATCAAAAAGCGGGAGACCGAAGCCTCCCGCCGGACATCACTTTTTCGCCTTGTATTTGCCGCGGCCGGCACCGGAAAAGCCCATTTCGGTGCCGTTCCAGATGCGGACATAGTTTTCGCGGTGCTTATAGAGAATGGCGAAGGTCGCCACGCAGAGGATCGCAAGCGGCAGCCACCCGCTGCGGATGGCGGTGTAGACGGGGAAGGAGATGACGCATGTGACCGTTCCGACGACGATGTAGTCCGTGACGAGCGTGAGAATGACTACGGCGGCGAGAATGCACAGCGCAAACTTCCAGTTGATGGCGATGATCATGCCGATGTACGAGGCGAAACCCTTGCCGCCCTTGAACTTGAGGTAGAAGGGGTACATATGGCCGAGCACGCACGCCACACCCGCGATGAAACCGAGCAGCGGTATGTCCGGGAAGATCCACTTGGAGAGCTCCACGGCGAGGACCGCTTTGCCGATGTCGTGAACGGCTACGATGACTCCGGCTTTCCAGCCCATGAGCGCGAACGCATTGGAGGCACCGAGATTCTTCGAACCGGCGGCGCGGAGATCCACGCCCTTGATGCGGGAGAGATAGAGCGCCATATTGGAGCAGCCGATGAGGTATGCGCCGAGCACGGTGACAAGGTAAGGAAGCATAATTGCTCCTTTCTGCGGGCGGATCCGCAAAACCGGGGAAGAATTTTTTCGCCATTCCCCGATGACCGTATATATAATATAGTCTTTTCATTGTACTCCTATACCGTATGTGTGTCAAGCGCGCGGATCGATTCAAAAAATTCTTCCGAAGCTATTGACAAAGGCCGGATCGTCTGCTATATTAACAGTAACGATAATCATTACTGATTATGAACCGGCAAAGGGGAAGCAAAATGGAAGCCGCACGGAGACAGAGCAAAAAGAGAGACGCGATCCGGGAGCTCCTGCTCGCGTCATACGATCATCCGAGTGCGGAGGAGATTTACCGCCGTCTGAAGCCGGAGATCCCGGACCTGTCGCTCGGCACGGTCTACCGCAATCTGGCGCTCTTCCGCGAGGAGGGCAAGGCCATGTGCGTGGCGACGGTGGACGGGCAGGAGCGCTTCGACGGACGCACCCATGCCCATGCGCACTTTATCTGCGAGCGCTGCGGCCGCGTGGATGATGTGGCGGCCAAACCGGAGGATTTTGTTTCCGACGCTATGCCCGGCGAGATACGCACATGGGCCCTGACATTTTACGGCATCTGCCGCGAATGCGCGGAGATCATAAAAGAAAACAACAAAGAGATTTAAAACAAACAAGGAGGATCCGAAAATGAAAAAATGGGTTTGCCCGGTATGCGGTTATGTTCACGAAGGCGATACGCCCCCGGAATTCTGCCCCCAGTGCAAGGTTCCCGGCTCGCGCTTCACGGAGATGAAAGAGACGAACGAGTGGGCGGCGGAGCACGTTGTCGGCGCCGGCAAGATGTTCGGCGATGATGTGCCGGAAGATGTCCGCGAGGAAATTATTTCGGGCCTGCGCTCCAACTTCACCGGCGAGTGCACCGAAGTCGGCATGTACCTCGCCATGGCGCGCGTGGCGCACCGCGAAGGCTATCCGGAGATCGGCCTGTACTGGGAAAAGGCGGCCTATGAGGAAGCCGAGCACGCCGCGAAGTTCGCCGAGCTCCTCGGCGAGATCGTCACCGACAGCACCAAGAAGAACCTCGAGATGCGCGTCGAAGCCGAAAACGGCGCAACGGCCGGCAAGTACGAGCTTGCAAAGCTCGCCGGAAAGTACGGCCTCGATGCCGTCCACGACACCGTCCACGAAATGGCCCGCGACGAAGCCCGCCACGGCAAAGCCCTCGACGGCCTGCTCAAGCGCTACTTCGCCGCCGAGCTCGCCCGCGACCGTGTAAGCAAAGCCGCCGGCAAAGTAGGCGACGCCGTAAGCAGCCTCGCCGATAAAGTAACCGACAAAGTCGGCGATATGCTCAAAAAGTAATTCCCACAGCCATAGTAAAAAAGAAGAGACCCGCTTCGGCGGGCCTCTTTTTTTGCAATATCGATTTATTCCCGGTAATCTCTTATGACGGCGGTGCCGCATTGCATGCAGAAGGCGGCACCTTCGCTCAGGGTGCAGCCGCATTTGCGGCAGATACGGACAGTGGGCAGCGGAGCGGGGGCGGTCTCCGGCGCGGCAGGCTGAGAAACCGCCTGTGCCTGCGGGGCGTCCGGCATCACCGGGACGGCGGGAGCGGAAGGCGCAGCGCCCGCACATACGAGCGACTTCGTGTGCTTGAGCGCAACGAGGAGCCCCGCAAAGATAAATCCCGCGCCGACATACTTTGCCAGTGCGTCACCGAGGTATTCGATATTCGTGGTAGCTCTTGCGGCGTTGCCGGCCGCGGCTCTGGCGGCATTGTAGATCTCCGTGTAGAAGTCCGCGCCGAACGAGTAATCCGGCACGGTATATCCTCCACCGTGATTGTATTCCGGCGATTTCAAAAATACCATGCCGACGATGATCATAGCAATGCCGATGATAATTCCGATGATCTGAAAAACTTTTTCGCGCTTTGTCATAATATTTTTCCTCCTGTAATGGCTTATTGAATGTATGCGTTGATGCGTGCGATGGCTTCGTCGGACCATTCGGTTCGGACTTCAACATCGTTCAGGTAATTCCCCTTGGATTCGCCGCTCAGACGGTTCGCAAATGCCCAGAGAAGGTACCGGACTCTGCCCTCGTGCGTGGACACATCGTCATCAAAGTTGTCGGCATCCGCCGCAATGGAATCCGTGATCTCCTCTCCGTCCTCGCCGATGAAGATCCCGAAGCGGGAGGCATCGGTTTTGCGCCCGGAGGGATCGGCGTAGCGCACATCGGCGGCAACATTGACGAGATAGCACTCGAAATCGCCGATTTGATAATGCAGCACGGCACTGACTTCGGGAGCGGCGGGATCCTTGCCCGTGCTTTTTGCGTAATCCGCCTGCCATTGGGCAAACTTCTCAGACGCAAGTATGTCTTTGACGGCCTCGGCAACGAGTTTCTGCTCCGCCGTCAGCGTGACCGGCGTCGGCGTGGGGACATTTTTCTCCTCTGCGGCAGATGCTTCCTCTGCCGGAGCTTCCGATGCCGCAGGTGTGTCCGGTTTTTGATGCGGCAGATATCGCACGGCGGCATATCCGAGCGCTGAAGCCAGCAGCACGGCGAGGACTGCAAAGAGAACACCCTTTTTTGCACGCGGCTTTTTGCCGTCACTTTTCGGCTCGGCCTCATGCACCGGCACCTGCGGCGCCGCAGGCTCAAAAGGCGTGACCGGCTGCACATCTGCCTTCGGCACAGGTTCGAAGAAAACGGAACTTTCCGGTTCAGGCTCGGGAACGATCTCGTCTTTTTCGGCTTCCTCCGAGGTCGGCTCGGGCGGCTCGACCGCTTCCGGCTCGGGCTCGGGGATGATCTCGGCTGCCGCATCCTCCGCCGATGCGGGTTCGGAAAGCTCGACCGCTTCCGGCTCCTCCGCCG
>CAZKGZ010000010.1:12464-19210 GCA_964552365.1 uncultured Oscillospiraceae bacterium
CTCCGCCGGCTCGGGATCGGGTGAAGCGGTATCTTTCGCCTCCGTTTCGGGTCGGACATCGACGGCTTTTTCCGCGGGATGCTTCGGGCGGAGAGCGGTGCCGCAATACTGGCAGAATTCGCTGTCCGGCGGCAGCGGATAGGCGCAGGTCGGACAAAGCAGCGAGGGCTTCTGCTCGATTTGAGCTCCGCAGTACGGGCAGAATACGCTGTCCCCCGGAACAGAGCAGCCGCATTTCAAACACTTCATACAGAATGCTCCTCATAATATATATGATATATACAGCATAGCACGCGCAAACCGAAGAAACAATATCCCGCCAGCATAGTATCAAAAAAATAATCCCGCGGAAGTTTTTCGAGCTTCCGCGGGCGGTGGGTCATTCGAATGTGGCGCCGGAGGTGTCGATGGGGTAGTCGATGAGGTTGTCTATGTCGGTGCCGTTTCCGGAAAATGTGGTGCCGGGGTAGGAGATCGTGAGGCTGCGGGGAAGGCGCGCGAACTGTATGGCTATGCCGTTGTCCGCAAAGAGGCAGTTCGGCATCTCTTCACTGAAGCGGGCAAAACCGTCCGCATTGTAGGAAAAGCCGATGCGATTGCCGCGGAACGTACAGGTATCCG
The DNA here is from genome assembly GCA_964552365.1 of uncultured Oscillospiraceae bacterium. Taxonomy (GTDB): domain Bacteria; phylum Bacillota; class Clostridia; order Oscillospirales; family Oscillospiraceae; genus Apopatocola. Next base: position 13,086 of record CAZKGZ010000010.1, read on the forward strand.
CGCAGATCATGCCGATCTGCGACACGAGCGCGCCGATATCGTAGCCGGTAAAGGAGCAGTTCCAGATATCCACAGACGCCGAGGCGGTGAGCCCCGTACCGGAAGTGCCGACAAAGTCCAGATCGGTGAGCGTCACAAACTCCGGCGCATCGCTTTCCACACGGAGATGACCGTCGATGACCGTGCGTCCGCTGCCGTCGGCGCAGCCGTAAAGATTCACGGCACGCGAGGAAATGGAAAAATCGCCGGTATATGTGACTGCGGGCAGATAGATGTCCACGACGGTCGACGGATCGACTTCCGCGTCGATGCGCTCAAGAAGCGCCGTCAGATCCTCCAAAGTGTCGAGCGCGGTGTCCTGCGCCGTGTACACCTGATGCACGAGCGGGATGACCTCCAGCGTCTGCGTGAGGCGGATGATGTCGCCGTTTTTCATCGTGAGCGTCCAGATGAGCCGGTTTGTGCCGGCCGAACCGGGGAAGTACACGCCCGCGTCCAGTATAGCCGGGGCAAAATCCTCTTTATAGCTCGGCACCTCGACGGTGAAGCAGCCGTTTTCGTCGGGCGTGACCTCCAGCGTTACGCTCTCTGTTTTGGCAAGGAATGTTTCCGCATCGACGAGCTGCCCGTCTTGGTACACGCCGAGCAAGTCCTGAATGCCGGTCCTGTCGTTTTTCGAGAGGGAGAGCGTCCGCTTTTCCTCCGGACTTTTCGCCCGGATATCGCCCATATAGCTGGAGATAAGGAGCTCATAAGTGCCGTCCTTATCGGTGTAGGTGATGTACGCGCCGCCGTTATCGAAGGTCTGCGGACGATGCGGCAGAAGGATCGCGGCGGCTGCGGCGGCCAGCACCAGAACGCACCCGAGCGCGATCAGCACCTTTTTCCGCCAGGGATGCAGGGGCTTGACCTCTGTCCGCTCGATTTGGCTGTGGGCGCAGTGCGGGCAGAAGGAGGCGTCGTCCGGCAGCTCCGCACCGCAGTTTTTGCAAATTTTGCTCATTTCTCTTTTCTCCTCTCAGGAAAGTGCCTCCATCAGACGAAGCACATTTTTATACCGTTTTCTGGGGTTGACCATGGTGCACTTCTGCACGATGGCGCCGAGCTTTCCGCCGGCGAGCTCGCGCGAGGGATGGCGGCCCGTGAGCATGATGTTCAGCAGCACGCCGAGCGAATAGATGTCCGCGCGCCCGTCGGTCTGCGCGATGCCGTACTGCTCCGGCGCGGCGTAGCCGACGGTGCCGAGCACCTTCGTGTCCTGCGACATGGCGTCCTTAAAAAGGCGTGATGCATCAAAATCGATCAGCACCGCATCGCTCCCGCGCAGAATGACATTCTCGGGCTTAATATCGCGGTGGACCGCGCCGATGGAATGCAGCGCCCACAGCGCATTGCAAAGCTGCAGCGTTATGTTCTTGGCTTCGCTCGGAGTAAAGCGCGCTCCGCTCAGAAGATCGGCGAGCGAATCGCCGCACACATGCTCTTCGAGCACGGCCGCCATGCCGTCCGACTCCGCCACTTCCAGAATGCGCGGCAGATTCGGACACGCGACCGGCAGCAGCTTGCGGTAGACATCGGCGTTGCCCCGGTAGAGGCGGAAAATAAACAGCGTCCCGCTCTGCTTGTGGCGAAGCAGGGACACGCTCCCGCGCTCGCTCTTTTTGATCTCGCAGACCGTCTCATAGTCCGTTTCGATGCAGGATAACAGAAAGGAATAAATATCTCTCACTCTCCGAAGGCGGCACACTGCGGTGCCGCCCGAAATTTTTTTCAAAATAATTATTGTATTTCGCGGCGTATAACGGTATGATTTTAGCGAATCGAATTCCGTTTGTAAAGAAGGAAAGCAAAAAATGAAAAACACCGACGATCTCCGGCAGGAACTGATGGAGTCACCCGATCTCGAACGGTTCCTTTCGGACAACGAGAAAAACTTTGTGAGCGACGATGTAAATGAGCTGCTCAATCGCCTTTTCCGGGAGCGCGGCGTTACGAAAGCGGAACTGGCCAAGCTCTCCGGCATGAGCGAAGTGTATCTCCATCAGGTGTTTTCCGGACGGCGCAAAGCCTCCCGCGCACGGCTCATCTGCCTGTGCTGCGGACTGCGCGCCGACATCGACTCCGCGCAGGAGCTCCTGCGCAAAAGCGGCTATGCCGAGCTCTACGCCAAGGACCGCCACGACGCCGTCATCCTCTACGGCCTTGCCAACGACCTGGACATCTTCGCCATAAACGACATGCTCTATAAGGAAAACGAAGAAACGCTCTTTTGAGTTTTGCCCAAAACTGTCGTTTATCGGATAAGAGCTTGTTAAAGTTTCGGAGAAAAAACGGCCGACTGTTGAAAATCCGACACCGGCATAGTATAATACTCCCGTTGAAAGAAAATCATTACCCGATATCGGAGGAACAGCATGAACATTTGGCATGACATCGATCCCGCACGCATTCAGCCGGAAGACTTTATTTCCGTGATCGAGATCCCCAAGGGCAGCAAGAAGAAATACGAGCTCGACAAGCAGACGGGCCTCATCATTCTCGACCGCATCCTTTATACATCCACCCACTATCCCGCCAACTACGGCTTCATCCCCCGCAGCTACGGCGACGACGGCGACCCGCTCGACGTGCTCGTGCTCTGCTCCGAGGCGCTCGACCCGCTCACACTGGTGCGGTGCTACCCCATCGGGTACATCTCCATGCTGGACGGCGGCAAGAACGATGAGAAGATCATCGCCATTCCGTTCTCCGACCCGAGCTACAACCAGTACCACGACATCCATGAGCTGCCGGCACACATCTTTGATGAGATGGCGCACTTCTTCTCCGTCTACAAGGCGCTGGAAGGCAAGGACACGGTAGCCGGCGACGTAAACGGCCGCGAAGCCGCCGTGGAGATCATCAAGCAGGCACTGGCTCATTACAACGAATGCTTTTGACAGACTGACCGCTCCGTGCGAAACTGCACGGAGCGGTTATTTTCATTCTCAGCCTCGATACAGGGCGAGCCAGGCTTCGGCCTGGCGGATGCCGTCTACGGCGGCGGAGAGGATGCCGCCGGCGTAACCGGCGCCTTCACCGCAGGGGAAAATGCCGCGGAGATTCGACTGCCCGCTCTCATCGCGCACGACGCGCACCGGCGAGGACGAGCGCGTTTCCACGCCCGTGAGCACGGCGTCCGGCATGGCGTAGCCGTGCAGCTTCCTGTCAAAGAGCGGGAACGCTTCGCGGAGGGACGCGAGCACAAAATCGGGGAGACACCCCTCCAGCGAGCCGAGCTTTATGCCGAGCGGATAGGTCGGCTGCACGGATCCGAGGGCAACGGACGGCTTCCCCGCAAGGAAATCGCCGACGAGCTGCGCCGGAGCGTGATAATCGCCGCCGCCGGCCAAAAACGCGGCGCGCTCCCACTTGCGCTGCAGCGCCACACCCGCGAGCGGGTCGTCCGAGCCGAAATCCTCGGGACGGACTTCGCACAGCACGGCGGCGTTGGCGTTCTTCCCGTCGCGGGCAAAGGGACTCATGCCGTTTACGCACAAAAGCCCCGGCTCGCTCGCCGCGCCGACCACATAGCCGCCCGGACACATGCAGAAGGTATACACGCCCCGCCCGTTCGAAAGATGCACCGCCAGACGGTAATCCGCCGCACCGAGCGCGGGATGCGAGGCAAATGCGCCGTACTGCGCGCGGGAGATGACCTCCTGCGGATGCTCGCACCGCACGCCCATCGAAAACGGCTTCTGCTGAAGCATCGCGCCCTTTTGCTGCAGAAGGGCGAACAGGTCGCGCGCCGAGTGTCCCGCTGCGAGCAGGAGCGCATCGGCTTCAATTTCCTCCTCCGCACCGCCGTGCACAACGCGCACGGCGCGCAGAGCGCCGTTTTGCATTTCAATATCCGAGAGCTTCGTGCGGAAACGCACCTCGCCGCCGCTTGCGAGGATCATCTCGCGCAGCCCCTTTACGGCACCCGGCAGACGGTCGGTGCCGATGTGCGGCTTGCCCTCCCAAAGGATCTCCTCCGGCGCACCGGCGAGAACAAAGTCGTGCAGCACCTGCCGCCCGCGCACATCGTGCGTGCCGGTATTGAGCTTGCCGTCCGAAAAAGCGCCGGCACCGCCCTCACCGAACTGGATATTCGATTCGCCGTCCAGCACCCGTGTGGCATAGAACGCATCCACATCGCGCCGCCGCTCCTCCACGGAGCTGCCGCGCTCGAGCAAAATCGGCTCCGCTCCCGCGCGGGCGAGCGTAAGCGCGGCGAAAAGTCCCGCAGGGCCGGCCCCGCAAACGATCGGGCGGTGCGCCGGTTTCGCTTTCAGCACTTCTACCCGGGGCGGCGTCCACGGCGTGTATTTCGGATATTTTTCCTCACCGCGCCGCAGCGATACGGCGGCGGTCACAGTGAAATGCACATCGTCCTTGTGCCGCGCATCCACACTGCGGCGCAGGAGCTTCGCCTCCAAAACATCGCCCGCCGGCACGCGCAGCTTTTTCGCACACGCGGCCTTCAGATCGCCGCCGAGCGGGAGATTCACATCGCGCACTTCAATCAAGAGCGGCACTCCTTCCCGCGCACAGCCCGGACGAAAATGCCCAGTGCAGATTGTATCCGCCGCATTTGCCGTCTATATCGAGCGTCTCGCCGACGGCGTAAAGCCCCGGCACAAGGCGGCTTTGCAGCGTGTCGGGAGAGAACTCCGTGACCTTCGCGCCGCCGCGCGTCACCTGTGCATGCTGCGTGTCGCCCGGCCCGAGCACCGTGAGACGGTAGTTCTTCACGGTCTCTGCGAGCGCCTCGGGGGAAGCACTTCCCGCGCGGCGCAATATGGCCTCACCGAGACGGCGGTGGAAAATGCCGGTAAAGAGCTCGGCCTCGCCGCCGCGGAGCGATTTCTGCGCTTCCAGCCGCTCTGCAAGCTCGGACGCGGAGATCTCCGGCAGAAAATCGAGTACGAGCGTGTCCCCGGCGAGCGCGTGCCGCGACAGGTTCAGCGCGAGAATGCCGCTCACGCCGAAATCGCGAAAGAGGATCTCACCGTCCTCGGCATATACGCTCTTCCCATGCCGCACAAGCTCGGCGCGGCAGGTGCTCCGCAGCCCCGTAAGACCGCGGATGCTGTCGGCGTCGGTTTTGAGCGGGCACAGAACGGGGGAGAAGGGAACGAGGGAATGTCCGAGCGAGCGCAAAAGCGCCGTGCCGCCGCCGGTCGCAATGATGACGCGGTCGGCCGCAAAGCTCTCGCCATCGCGCGAGGTGAGCACAAAGCCATGGCGCGAAGGCCGCACGGCCGTAATTTCTACGGAACATTTTTCCCCGGCACCGACCTCCGCACAGCCGAGCCGCAGCACATCGAGCACCGAAGCGGCGGTGTCACTGCGCGGATAGACGCGCCCTTCCTCATCCGCGACCGTCCACAGCCCGAGCGAGGAGTAAAACTGCAGCAGCCCCGCACAGGGAACGGCGCGGAGCACATTCGAGACAAAGTCGGGATGGTTGTATTCCTCTGCCGACACATGCGTGTTGGAGAGGTTGCACCGGCCGTTGCCGGTCTTCAGAAGCTTCTTGCCGACGCGGTTGGACATCTCGTAAATCGTGACATCCGCACCGGAGCGCCCTGCGGCGATCGCAGCGCACAGCCCGCCCGCACCGCCGCCGATGACGGCCACGCGGCGGGATTTTTTCTCATAACCCATGGGTCTGACCTCACAAATCAAATTGCTCCCATAGAATAGCACATTTTTTTCGCAGACAAAAGAGAAAATATGAAAAAAACCTTGCAATGCCCGAAAGACTTTGTTATAATCCTCGATGCGCCTTGTATCCCCGGTGTGCTTTCACCCGGTCTCAGGGCAGCTCAATATGAGGTGAACGATATGAAGGAAGGTATCCATCCCAATTACCAGCGCACGACCATCCGCTGCGCCTGCGGCGAGGTCATTGAGACCGGCTCCACCAAGAAGGACATCACCGTCGAGATCTGCTCGAAGTGCCACCCCTTCTACACCGGCAAGCAGAAACTGGTCGACACCAGCGGACGCGTTGACAAGTTCAACAAGAAATACGGCCTCAAGTAATTTGGGAAAAAAGACGGGATGCGCCAAACCGGCGGCGTCCCGTCTTTTTT
>CAZKGZ010000011.1:0-18447 GCA_964552365.1 uncultured Oscillospiraceae bacterium
ATGACTTCGATGTGCTTGTTGTTGATGTCAACGCCCTGCTGACGGTACACCTTCTGGACTTCCTGCACGAGGTAGTTGCGCACGCCGGGACGGCCGAACTCGTCGTCGTTCACGCCGCGGATGCGGAGGACATCGTGCGGGCTGAGAGCGCCGCGGGTGAGCTCCTGGCCTTTGTCGATGTGGTCGCCGTTCTGCACGATGATGCCGGCTCCGAGAGGCACCTGATAGACGCGGGTCTCGCCCTGCTCTTCGTTGGTGATCGTGAGCGCCATCATGTTCTTGCGGGACTCTTCCATGGAGAGCGTGCCGCTGATCTCGCTGAGGACGGCCATCTTCTTCGGCTTGCGCGCCTCGAACAGTTCTTCGACACGCGGAAGGCCCTGCGTGATATCGTCGCCGGCGACGCCGCCGCTGTGGAACGTACGCATGGTGAGCTGAGTGCCCGGTTCGCCGATGGACTGGGCGGCGATGACGCCGACGGCTTCACCGGCGTTGACCGGCTTGCCGGTGGCAAGGTTCATGCCGTAGCAGCGGGCGCAGACACCGCAGCGGGACTCGCACGAGAGCACGGAGCGGATCTCGACGGAAGTGATGCCCTTGGACACGAGGAACTTCGCATCGCCGGACATAAGGAGCTGATCGGTATCGAAGAGGATCTCGCCGGTCTCGGGATCGGTGATGGGCTTCGCGGGGAAGCGGCCGTGGATGTTCTCGCCGAAGGACTGGAGATAATCTTCGTACTTCGGATCCTCGGGATCCAGAACATGGACGGCATAGCCGCGGCTGTCGATGGCGGAGGCGGGGACGCCTTCGGTCGTGCCGCAGTCCGGCTCGCGGATGATGACATCCTGGCTGACATCGACCATTCGGCGGGTCAGGTAACCGGAGTCGGCGGTACGAAGAGCGGTATCCGCCATGCCCTTTCGGGCACCACGGGTGGAGATGAAGTACTCGAGAACGCTCAGGCCTTCACGGAAGTTTGCCTTGATAGGAATTTCGATGGTCTTGCCGGCGGTGTTCGCCATCAGGCCGCGCATACCGGCGAGCTGACGGATCTGGTTGGCACTGCCTCGGGCACCGGATGTTGCCATGATGTTGATGGGGTTGAACTCATCGAGGTTCTGCATCAGGGCATCGGCGACCTTGGAGGTCGTCTTTTCCCATTCGGCGACGACCATGCGGTAGCGTTCGTCGTTGGTGATAAGACCGCGCTTATACTGCTTTTCGATCTTGAGCACCTGCTGCTCGGTATCGGCAATGAGCTGTTTCTTCGCCTCGGGGACGACCATGTCCGCGATGGAAATGGTCAGGCCGCTGCGGGTGGAGTACTTGTAGCCCTGTGCCTTGATGCTGTCGAGCACTTCGGCGGAGATGGTGAAGCCGTGCTTCTGGATGCAGCGGTCGATGATCTTGCCGAGCTGCTTCTTGTCGACGCGGAAGCTGATCTCGTAGTCGAACATATGCTCGGGATCGGTGCGGTCCACGAAGCCGAGGTCCTGCGGGACGGGCTCGTTGAAGATGATGCGGCCGACCGTGGTCTCGATGGTCTTGTGCTTCTCCACGCCGTCGATGGTCTTGGTGACGCGCACCTTGACCGGGCTGTGGAGCGTGACCTCGCCCGCCTGATACGCCATGAGCGCTTCGTCGGGGTTGGAGAACGCCATGCCCGTGCCCTTTTCCTCGCGCACATAGGTGAGGTAGTAAGAGCCGAGGACCATGTCCTGCGTCGGGATGGAGTGCGGGTGGCCGTCCTGCGGACGCAGGAGGTTGTTCACGGAGAGCATGAGGATGCGGGCTTCCGCCTGCGCCTCGGCGCTCAGAGGAACGTGGATAGCCATCTGGTCGCCGTCGAAGTCGGCGTTGAAGGCGGTGCAGGCGAGGGGGTGCAGCTTCAGTGCGCGGCCCTCAACGAGCACGGGCTCGAAGGCCTGAATGCCGAGACGGTGCAGCGTAGGCGCACGGTTGAGCAGTACCGGGTGCTCCTTGATGACGACATCGAGGGCATCCCAGACTTCGGCTTTCTGGCGGTCGACCATTTTCTTGGCGGATTTGATGTTGTTGGCAACGCCGTCCTGCACGAGCTTCTTCATGACGAACGGGCGGAAGAGCTCGATGGCCATTTCCTTCGGCACGCCGCACTGGTACATCTTGAGTTCCGGTCCGACGACGATAACGCTTCGGCCGGAGTAGTCGACGCGCTTGCCGAGCAGGTTCTGGCGGAAACGTCCCTGCTTGCCCTTGAGCATGTCGCTCAGGGACTTGAGAGCGCGGGAGTTGGCGCCCACGACGGGACGGCCGCGGCGGCCGTTGTCGATGAGGGAGTCAACGGCTTCCTGCAGCATGCGCTTTTCGTTGCGCACGATGATGTCGGGAGCGTTGAGCTGGATGAGGCGTTTGAGACGGTTGTTGCGGTTGATGACGCGGCGGTAGAGGTCGTTCAGGTCGCTCGTGGCGAAGCGGCCGCCGTCGAGCTGTACCATCGGGCGGATCTCCGGCGGGATGACCGGGAGAATGTCGATGATCATCCAGGACGGCTTGTTGCCGGACTGGCGGAACGCTTCGACGACTTCGAGACGTTTGACGATCTTCGCCTTTTTCTGGCCGGACGCGCTCTTGAGCTCTTCGCGCAGCTCGTGGGAGAGCTTCTCGCAGTCGATGTCTTCGAGGAGCTTCTTCACGGCTTCGGCGCCCATGCCGGCCTGGAAATCGTCCTCGTACTTTTCGCGCATGTCCTTGTACTCTTTTTCGCTGAGCAGCTGGCAGCGCTTGAGCGGGGTGGAGCCGGGATCGGTCACGATGTAGGAGGCGAAGTAGAGCACCTTCTCGAGGACGTGCGGCGTCATGTCGAGCAGCAGACCCATGCGGGAGGGGATGCCCTTGAAGTACCAGATGTGGCTCACCGGAGCGGCGAGCTCAATGTGGCCCATGCGCTCGCGGCGCACTTTGCTCTTGGTGATCTCGACGCCGCAGCGGTCGCAGATCTTGCCTTTGTAGCGGATCTTTTTATACTTTCCGCAGTGGCATTCCCAGTCCTTCGTGGGCCCGAAAATGCGCTCGCAGAAAAGGCCGTCGCGCTCCGGCTTCAGAGTGCGGTAGTTGATGGTCTCGGGCTTTTTGACTTCGCCGTGAGACCAGGAAAGGATCATTTCGGGAGAAGCAATGCCAATCTGAATGGCGTCAAACGGGGTGTAGCTCATTATTCTTTATCCTCCCCTTCATCCATATCGTCTTCGTCATCGAAGCTGTCGTCCGTATCCGGCTCATCGCCGAAGACCGACTGCGAGTTATCGATGCTGAAGCCGGCGTCGCTGAATTCCTCCGCGCTGCCGCGGTAGTTGTTCTCCTGCAGTTCGGGGCTGAAATCGTCCTCTTCGTCGTCCTTGAGCTCGATCTCGTTGCCCTCTTTGTCGAGCACCTTGATGTCGAGGCAGAGAGCCTGAAGTTCTTTCACGAGGACCTTGAAGGATTCCGGAACGCCCGGCTGCGGGATGTTGTGACCCTTGACGATGCTCTCGTACGTGCGGACACGGCCGACGACATCGTCCGACTTGACGGTCAGGATCTCCTGCAGAGTGTGCGCCGCGCCGTAGGCTTCGAGCGCCCAGACTTCCATTTCGCCGAAGCGCTGGCCGCCGAACTGCGCCTTGCCGCCGAGCGGCTGCTGCGTGACGAGGCTGTAGGGGCCGGTGGAACGGGCGTGGATCTTATCATCGACAAGGTGGTGCAGCTTGAGGAAGTATACCCAGCCGACGGTGACATCGTTATCGAACTTGTCGCCGGTACGGCCGTCGTAGAGGACGCTCTTGCCGTCTTCGCGGAGTCCCGCCTGACGGAGGGTGTCGCGGATGGTGGTCTCGTTCGCGCCGTTGAAGATCGGGGTGGCGACCTTCCAGCCGAGTGCCTGAGCGGCGTAGCCAAGGTGGACTTCGAGGACCTGTCCGATGTTCATACGGGACGGGACGCCCAGGGGGTTCAGCACGATATCGAGCGGCGTGCCGTCCGGCAGGTACGGCATATCCTCACGCGGGAGGATGCGGGACACAACGCCCTTGTTGCCGTGGCGGCCGGCCATCTTGTCGCCGACGGAGATCTTGCGCTTCTGCGCAATGTACACGCGGACGACCTGGTTGACACCGGGGGACATTTCATCGCCGTTATCGCGGGTGAACACTTTGACATCGACGATGATGCCGCGCTCGCCGTGAGGCACCTTCAGCGAGGTGTCGCGCACTTCGCGGGCCTTCTCGCCGAAGATGGCGCGGAGCAGGCGTTCCTCGGCCGTGAGGTCGGTCTCGCCCTTCGGGGTGACCTTGCCGACGAGGATATCGCCGGAGCGGACCTCGGCACCGACGCAGATGATGCCGCGCTCGTCGAGGTATTTGAGGGCGTCTTCGCCGACGCCGGGAATATCACGGGTGATCTCTTCGGGTCCGAGCTTCGTGTCGCGGGCATCGCATTCGTACTCTTCCACGTGGATGGAGGTGTACACGTCATCGATGACCATGCGCTCGTTGAGCAGGACGGCGTCCTCGTAGTTGTAGCCTTCCCAAGTGGTGAAGCCGACGAGTACGTTCTTGCCGAGGCTGATCTCGCCCTGCGAGGTGGACGGGCCGTCGGCGATGACATCGCCCTGCTTCACGCGCTCGCCGACCTTGACGATCGGGCGCTGGTTGAAGCACGTGCCCTGGTTGCTGCGGGCAAACTTGATGAGCTTGTAGTCTTTGGTCTCGCCGCTGTCGTAGCGGACGGTGATGCTGTCGGCGCTCACGCGGGAGACGGTGCCTTCGCCCTCGGCGAGGACAACGACGCCGGAGTCGACCGCGCAGCGGTGCTCGATGCCGGTGGCCACGATGGGCTGCTGGGTCGTCATCAGAGGAACGGCCTGACGCTGCATGTTCGCGCCCATCAGAGCACGGTTCGCGTCGTCGTTCTCGAGGAACGGGATCATGGCGGTCGCGATGGAGATCATCATACGCGGCGACACATCCATGAAGTCGACCTTCTCGCGGTCAACATCGATGATCTCGTCGCGGTGACGGCAGGTGACACGCTTGTTGAGGAGGCGGCCCTGCTCGTCGAGCGGCTCGGTCGCCATGGCCATGATGTACTGGTCTTCCACGTCGGCGGTCATGTAGACCACTTCTTTGGTGACGACGCCGGTCGCCTTGTCGATGCGGCGGTACGGCGTAATGAGGAAGCCGTACTCGTTCACGCGGGCGTAAGCGGAGAGGTAGTTGATAAGGCCGATGTTCGGGCCTTCAGGCGTCTCGATCGGGCACAGGCGGGCGTAGTGGCTGTAGTGAACGTCGCGGACATCGAAGCTCGCGCGCTCACGGCTCAGGCCGCCGGGGCCGAGAGCCGACATACGGCGCTTATGGGTGAGCTCGGCGAGCGGGTTCGTCTGATCCATGAACTGGCTCAGGGGGCTCGAACCGAAGAACTCTTTGATGGCTGCGGTCACGGGGCGGATGTTGATGAGGCTCTGCGGCGTGACGACGTCGAGATCCTGCAGCGTCATGCGCTCGCGGATCACGCGCTCCATGCGGGAGAAGCCGATGCGGAACTGGTTCTGCAGCAGCTCGCCGACGGAACGCACGCGGCGGTTGCCGAGGTGGTCGATGTCATCCGGCTCGCCGATGCCGTGGGAGAGGCAGCAGAGATAGTTCGCGGCGGCGAAAATATCGTCGCAGATGATGTGCTTCGGAGCGAGGAGGTCGGCGTTTTCCTTGAGGACTTCCTTGAGCTCTTCGCCTTCATACTGCTCCATGTACTTGCGGAGGAGGATGAAGCGCACGCGCTCGTGCAGGCCGAGGTCTTCCTTGATGATGCGGCGGTTTTCCTCATCATCGTCGGAGAAGTGAACGAAGTCGGCGGCGTCCACCATGCCGTTGGAGAACACGCGGACGGTCTCGTTTTCGTTCACGACGAGGTCAACGACCACGACGCCGTGAGCATCGAGCATCTGCGCCTTTTCGCGGGTGATGACTTCGCCGGCATCGGCGAGGATCTCGCCGGTCATGGGATCAACGGCCGCTTCCTTGAGGGCGTAGCCCGCAATGCGCGGATAGAGGGAGAGCTTCTTATTGAACTTATAGCGGCCGACATTGGAAATGTCGTAGCGGCGATGATCGAAGAAGAAGTTGTCGAGCATCGTTTCGCTCGTCTCGGGCGTCGGAGGATCGCCGGGGCGGAGCTTTTTGTAGATCTCGATGAGGCACTCGTTGCGCGTGGTGAAGCCGTCGCGCTCGAGCGTGGTGGCAATGAGCTTGTCATGGCCGAACAGTTCGAGGATCTGCTCATTGGTGGCAGCGCCGGCCACGGGGCTGGGAAGGCAGCTCAGCCAGGTGTGGGGCTTATCTTCCTTGTAGGTACCCAGAGCCTTGAGGAGCAGCGTCGCGGGGAGCTTGCGGTTCTTATCGATGCGGGCGTAGAACATGTCGTTCAGGTCCGTCTCGTACTCCAGCCACGCGCCGTGGTAAGGAATGACGGTCGTTCCGTAAACGGAGCTGTTGGTCTTGTCGGTGCTCTTGGTGAAATAGACACCGGGCGAGCGGACGATCTGGGAGACGATAACGCGCTCGGCGCCGTTGATGACGAAGGTGCCGTTGGCGGTCATCAGCGGGAAATCGCCCATGAAGATCTCCTGCTCTTTGATTTCCTCGGTCTCGCGGTTGCGCAGCCGTACGCTGACCTTCAGCGGGGCGGCATACGTGGCATCGCGTGCCTTGCACTCCTCTTCGGTGTACTTGGGCTTTTCATTCATGGAGTAGTCCACGAACGAAAGTTCCAGGTTGCCGGAGAAGTCCGTGATGGTCGCTACGCCCTTGAAGACTTCCCGCAGTCCTTCTTCCAGAAACCACTTGTAGGAGTTTTTCTGGATCTCGAGCAGGTGCGGCATCTCCTGGATCTCTTCCGCACGGGCATAGCTCATTCTTGTTGTTCTTCCGTACTGTACTTCCTTAGGCATCGGCGAATCTCCCTTTTTCCGCCGGAGGAGCTTATCTCCGGCGCAGAATACCCGTTCCGGGGGGAATATGGTTTGCGGTGCCGTCCGCATCGGATACACCCGGACGCGTTGTTAAAAACATTGTGTACGGGTTGATTTTTTGCGGAACAGCTGTTATACTGACGATAGGATAAATAGGGAAATGTGCGATTTCCGTCGCAACATATAGCAATTTATTATATCAATTCGCTCTTGAAGTGTCAAGGGCGCTTTTTTTATAATTTCCGTATTGCCTGCCGTGTGTTTTTGCCGTAAAATACACAATGCTTTGGCATTACTACGCTGTTTCGGAGCTTTTATGAAGAACTTTCTCTTTATGCTCGTCCTTGCGGGACTGAGCTGGGCTTTGCTTTCCACCGAGGGGCTTATCGCGAAGCCCTCGACAAAATTTGTTGCCGGCGGAGCGCTGCTCGCGGCGTTCGGCGTGCGGTTTTTTCTTCTGCAGATCGCGCCGAACGAGACGGCGGAGGCTGTAGAGGATGCGCTTGCATGGTACAATGCCGCCGGAGGGTTCTGGGGCATCCGCTCCTCGACTCTCCCCTATTCGCTGCCCGTGCAGTATTTCCTTGCACTCTTCTCGTTTGCGCCGAAGAGCGCTCTCGTGCTCTTCAAGTGCCTTTGCATATTCGCCGAGATCACGATGGCGTGGGCGGCGCAGCGGTGCGTGCAGTGCGTGACCGTGCGGACGCAGCCGCGGCTCATCGCTTTTCTCGCCGTGCTCCTTCTCCCGTCCGGCTTCTTTCAGGGCACATGCACTGCGGCCGGCGACAGTCTCTGGTGGGTGTTCATCGTGCTCGCCGCCTCGTGCGCCCTGCGCGGCGAATGGCGATGGTGTGCCGGCATGCTCGCGCTCGCCGTGGCGTTCCATCCGTCGGCGCTGTGGATCGTGCCGGTGTTCTGGGTGTTTACCGCCGTGCGGCGCAACACGTGGCTCTCGCTCCTCCATCTTGTTGTGTGGTATATTGCCGCAGCCGTTCCCGCACTGCTTCTCGGGCGTCCCGGCAGTATGTGCTTCCCTTTTTATCCCGCTCTCTCCTCGCTTACGGCGCTCCCGCTCTTTTGCGGCGCACCGGGCATCTACTCACTCTCCGGACAGAGCTTTGCCGCGCCGACCGGCATTGCGCTCTATCTCCTGCTCGCGGCGCTGCTCGTATGGCGGCTGAGCCGCAAAAGCGTCGCGTCCGACCGCCGCAGGCAGCTCACGGGGCTGTGCCTTGCTTCCCTCGGTGCCGCGGCCTTTCTCCCGTGGATGAGCGCCGACTGCCTGTACGGTGCGGAGGTGCTGCTCGTGGCGCTCTGCTGTCTCGAAGTGAAGCATGTCCCCGCCGCCATCTGCACGAGCTTTGCCTCCTGCCTCGCGCTCCTCAAGAGCATATACGGCGAGGCCGTATTTCTCCCGCTCCGATGGGCGACGCTCGCCCTCCTGACCGCAGCGGTTCTTCTCGGAGTGTATCTTCTTTTGAAAAGGAAATCTCCCAAGCGCGCTTAAAACTCGGCACCGCAAAAAACGAATTTTGCGGTGCTGTTCTTTTTTGCCGCAGGCGGCAAATCGCACAATTTTATAATTTTGTATTTTCAATAATTGCACATTTTGCCGATTTTCTCTTGCCATTTATTAAGGAATATGGTATCCTGAAGCTGCCTGTGGCATAGCCACGGAGTATTTGCCTGCATTGGAGAGGATGAGGGAAATGAAGCAAAAACGCATAAGAGCCGTTATCGCGCTTGCGGTGCTTCTTGCGGTGATCATCGGCTGCATGGCCGGTGCGAACAGCATTCAGCACGGCGGCGGCACGATCGACATTACCGAGGGATGGATCGAGACCGATGTCGGGAATCTGTTCTACAAGCTCTATACCCCCGAGACCGCTACGGCGGAGAACAAGGCGCCCGGCGTGCTGCTCCTCCACGGCTACCAGAACGACCATGAAACTTGCGCGGCCTACGCCATCGAGCTCGCGCGCCGCGGAGCGGTGGTGCTGTGTCTGGATGAATACGGCCACGGCTCCTCCACGGCCGGGCTGGTCAATCGCGGTTATGTAAACCATAAAGTCACCGTGAACTACGGCGAAGACAGTGTGGAGGACGGAACGTTCAAGACCATCGGCGGGCAGATCCGCTACCGCGTGATGATGAACTTCTCGAATCTGAGCTTTTTCGATGAACACTACACGACCGACAGCGACGGCAATTCCATGACGGACAGCTCCTGCGGCGGCAATTATGCCTATGCGCTGCTGGCGGCGATGGACAATGTGGACTCCTCGCGTCTTGCCGTGAGCGGCCACTCGATGGGTACCTGGTCCTCCTGGTCGGTCGCCGCGAACTTCTCCGGCACGGACATCGAGCCGAAGGCGATCGTACTGCAGTGCGGCGAGCTTTTCCGCGACAGTGCCTATGATTCCGAGAACATCCACTTCAACAATGTACTTCTCCTGCAGGCGAAGTACGATGAATTCAGCTATTTCCGCGACTACAAGAATGTTGTGAACGACGATCTGCTCCGCAGCGATCTGCGCACGGAGTTCCTCGGATGCACGGCGGACGAGGCGGCGTGGGACACGACCTACGGCAGCTTTGAAGACGGCACGGCGCGGCGCATTGAGCTGCTGAACACGAACCACCGTCTGACGACGCACAATGCGCGCGGCATCGCCGCGGCCATGACATGGCTTGCCGATGCCATCGGTCTCGGCACCGACCTTGACCCCACCGATCAGGTTGCCATGACGAAGGAAGTACTCGTGCTCGTTGCAATGCTCTGCGCCGTGGCTTCGCTCGTGGCCATGATGGAGCTTCTGCTCACGGTGCCGTTCTTTGCGAAGATCGTGCAGCCTCTCCCCTCCCGCGAGGGCGTGAAGTCGAACGGCAAATGGTGGCGCGGTGCCGTCATCACGATGCTGCTCGCCGCGTGCACGTATCCCTTCATGACGCAGCTCGGTCACGGTCTTCTGCCGCTGCCGGAGAATATTTTCCGCATGACGGTCGGCAACGGTTTTCTGAGCTGGTATCTCCTGCTCATTCTCATTATGCTCATCACGAGCATCATTTCGCAGAAAAAGGCGAAAAAGCGCGGCATCACCGACGGCTGGCAGAGCATGGGGCTTGCGGCAGCCAATGCGCCGGGCAAAATGAGCTGGGGTCTTCTCGGGCGCAGTGCGCTGCTCGTCCTCAGTGCGCTCGTCTATATGTATCTGCTCGTTTTCGTGTGCGAGAAGGCGTTCATGCTCGATTTCCGTTTCATCTGGCCGTTCTTCAAGAGCTTTGACGCCGCGCGGCTCGGGCAGTTCTTCGTGTACATTCCCGTTTTCGCGCTGTTCTTTATTCTCAACAACAGCAAGATCATGGCGTCGTCCCGCTGCGAAGCCACCTATAAGAGCGGCTTCTCCGGATTCCTGGGATGCTGGTGGCGCAACGCCCTCATGATGGTCGGCGGCATTCTGCTCATCGTGCTTCTGGAGTACATTCCGTTCTTCCTGGACATCGCGCCCGGCGCGGATCTTCTCTTCGGCTCGACCTTCGGAGGACCGTTTATGTCGCTCCTCATTCTGTTCGTGCCGCAGGTGCTCGTATTCAGCGTCATCTGCACCTACACCTACCGCCGCACCGGCAACATCTACACCGGTGCCCTGACCGCCGCATCCCTCGCCTGCTGGATCGTGACCGGCGGCTCTTCGATGATGTAAAGTCTCTGTACTCTTCCCCCGCAATTGAACGATGAAAATGCCCGATAGGATCGGTTTCCTATCGGGCATTTTTGCGTCAGTCTGTGGTTTCGGCGGGGGACTTGGCGGGGAAGGCGGTGATCTCGCCGAGGCTGTATTGGTAGATGAGCTTGGCGTCGGCTTCGGTGATTTCGCCGTCGCCGTCGACATCGGCGTAGGTCTGCTGCTCTTCGGTGAGGCGGAAGGCGGCGGTGTCCTCGGAGGAGGCATTGCGGACATGCTCCGATACCATGGCGGCATCCGCTGCGGTGACCTTTCCGTCGGCGTTCACATCGCCGAGGACGGTCGGCGTGATCGTAAGCTCGATCGTCACCGAGGGCGGCGTCACGGGAGTCTGCGAGCCGCCTTCGCCGTCTACGTTCTGATACATGACATGCTCAAAGCGGATCTCGAAGGACGCGTCCTCCGCTCCGAGGGCGTCCGTGGAATAGGTGACATACTTCGTTACATCCCGCTCGCAGCCGTTTTTGTACACGGCCGTGATCTTCATGCCGGTGGCATCGAAGGTCTCGCCGGAGCGGTAGGTGAGCTTGGTCGGCATCGAATCCACGCGAAGCTCCGTGATGGTGCTGCCGACGGCCATCATGTATGCGGAGTCGTTTTTGAAATAGAGCGTGCCGGATGCGTCGGTGATGGGGCTGCAGATGGCGTACTGGGCCTGATCGCCGTCCGGCGTGAACAGGACGGACGCAGTCTCATAGGAGATCTCCTCGCCCTGCACGCTGACCGTTTCCGTTTCGGTCAGGTCGGGTGCCGTCTGACCGGGCTTGTCGCGGAGGACGCGCACCTTGCCGGGCGTGAAGTTGTCGATGAAGTACACATACACCGTGCCGTCGCCCTCGTCGTAGGCGGTGGTCAGGAGGCCGCTCGTCTGCGGGTAGCCCTGCGTGCGCACCGTGTAGGCGATGCTGCGGCTTGAAAGGTCGATGACGGTGATGTTGTGGCCGGAATATGCTTTGAACTGACCGACGCCGGAAACGCCGATGTAGGCTCGGCCGTTATAAATGACCGGGCTGCAGGTGCTCATGGCCGGGTTCTGCGCATCGTCGGCATAGTTATAGAGCTTCACATACCAGAGGTCGCTCAGCGTGCCGTCCGAGGCGACGGCGGCGCTGTAGAAGTAGCCGCCCTTTGTGGTGAAGTAGGCGCGTCCGTTGGAATAGACCACACTGCTGCGCGCATCGCCGGTATGCGGCAGGGATACGGAGCCGATCAGCGCGCCGGTCTTCGTATCCAGCGAGAGGAGCCTGGCATAGCCGGTGGTGTAGCCGGCGGCTCCGTCGTCTGTGGTGACGAGGACGTACTCATCCGTCACATACGCACCCGCCCAGTAGAAGCCGCCGAGGGAAGCATACTGCCACGAGGCGAGCTTCTCTTCTTTTGCATTCGTCGGGTCTTCGTCCGTTACGGAAATGCACACGAAGCTGGCTTTCAGCTGTTCGCCCTGCCAGAAGCCCGTGTAGATGTAGCCGTTGTGGTAGGTGATCGGGCAGTTCGGCTGGCCGCCGAGAGAGTCGTGGAAGATCCACAGCGATTCGAGCGTGTCGGCGTCAAAGGCCTGCACGGTGCCGTTCGAGAGGCCGACGAAAATCATGCCTTCGGCGTAGGTCGGGCTGTTGATGGCGAAGGAGGAGCTGTGATCCATGGTGCCGGTGGCTTCCACCTCACCCGTGACGACATTGAGCTTATAGATGCTGCTCTTGGCGTAGGTATAGAGGTAGTCTCCCACGAGGATCGGGCAGCCGCAGGCGTCCGCGCTGTAGCCCTCGCCGAGCTGCGTGGCCCAGTAGAGCACCGCATCCTCGGCGGTGGTCGGTGTTTTCGCATTGACGACGCCGTTGTTGTATTCATCCGCGCGGAAGGACGGCCATACTTCTTCCTGCGCCGTGTAGGTGCGGTCGGCGGCCTTTGTGAGCGTGACCGTTACCGTGGCCGCGCTCTCCGGCACCGTGAAATCCGTCACCTTTTGGCCGACATAGCCGCTGCGCGTTACGGTATAGCTGTAGCTCGCGCCGGGCGGCAGAAGGATGGTGCCGTTTTCGGGATAGGCATAGCTGCCGGTATTGTTGTTGACGAGGAATACATTCGCATCGCCCGGCGTTACGGCGAAGGTCACGGCGACCGGTGCTTTTTTCACGAAGTGGAGGCGATATTCCGTGGAAACGGCATCCGTCTCATTGCAGAGCACCTTGACGGCGATGACTTCCGTTTCTTTTTCCGTATCGAGAGCGACGGTCACGCCGGAGAGGGTATCGAAGCTTTCGCCCGCGATCTCCGCGCGGTAGTTGTCGGAGGCGGCGAACTGCGCCGTGAGCGTGAAGGACTCGGTGGTGTTGGCGACCTGCATGTAGTAGTCCGTGGTATCGGGATCGAATGTGACGGTCGTGCCGGCGGAGTCGGTCAGCGTCAGGTCGCTGCCGTCGGCTGCGAGGACGAGCGTGCGGCTCTTGAGGTGGGCCTGCCGGACGATGCGGAGGATATAGTCCTGATAGTAGGTAATGCCGCCGTCGGTCTTCGAGGCGCGCAGCGTGACGGTGGCGGGCATGCAGCCGGTCGTGATGAGGTTGACGAGACGCGTGGCCGTCGACGCGCCGACCGTATTGGAGATGGTCGTTTCCCTGGTGCCGCTCACTTCCTTGCTGACGGCATTGAGGTTATCGTACAGCGCCGTTACGGTATAGCCGTCCTCTGCCGTGGCCTGCGCATACACGCGGCTGACGGTGTCGGAGATCACATAGCGGAGGCTGTGCGTATCGGAGGAAAATGCGCTCTCCGGCTCGAACGCCTTGCGCGAAGAGGCCGCGGTGTTGTCGTAGAGCACCGCACTTTGTACGGCGTCCGCCGTGATGGGCTCCGCCGCTTCCACGGTCAGCCCGTCGGAAGCGGTAAAGGTGACGGATGTGTGATACCATGTATTCTTTGTGGTGATGCAGGTGTACGAACTGCCGGGGATGAGGCCGTAGCTTCCGTCCGATGTCGGCATGACGGTGTTCCCCGCCGCATCGCGGATCTCTGCGGTGCATCCGCTCGGCGTATTCACCGTGACATTGGCCGCATCGCTGTGCGTGATGTGCAGGGTATATTGGGCGGTCTGTCCCTCGGCCGACACGGAAATGACCGCATCGGTATTTGCAGAGGACGCGATCGTTCCGGTGCCGGAGACCGCATAGCCCTCGCCATAGCCTTCCGCTCCGAGGAGGACGCTGTCGGTGACGGCCGTCACGGAGTATTCGTTCGTGTAGGGATCGAATACGGGCGTGAGCATCTGTACCGTGCCGTCCGGCGATTTCACGGTGACGGACGAGAGCGTCGGCACGCGCACAAGGTGCATCGTGTAGGACTGCACCTGCGTATAGCCGTTATCCTGTGTATACTGTGCCTCGAGCGACACGGTGCGGCCTTCCATGCCGTAGGAGAGGCAGTAGGCCATGCTCGTGGCGTTGGAGTTCCACGAACGGGAGATGGTGGAGGCGTCGCCGCCGTTGGTCTTTTCGTACACCGTGCGGATCTTCGTTTTGGAAGTGTCCGGCACTGCGCCGATCTCGGCGTTCAGGTAGAGGAGCGTCGTGCAGTCATAGACATAGAAGGTGCCCTCATTGGCATTGGCGATCTCGGAGGGATAGACATAGGAATCGTAATTTCCGAGAGAGGAGCGGCTCAGGCGGACGGTGCCGAACCATTCGCCGTACGGGAGCTCAGCGGAAATCGCGGTGTCGGCGGACACGGTAAGCGAGCCGCGGGTGCAGTTATAGCCGCCGTCCGACACCTCGAAGGTGTAGTCACCGGCGATGACTTTCACGGAACTGCCGGCGGCTTCGGTCACATTGCCGTAGCTGTCCGTCATGCGGATGACGGGGTTTTCGACAGCCGTGCCGTTTTGCGTGGCCGAGACCGTTACGGTGTATTTTGTTCCGTTGAGCAGTGCTTCGTATTCGGAAACGGCGGCGTTGAGTTCGGTGAGAAGTGTCTCGGCCTGCTCCGCCGTGGCGGTGCGAAGGCCGCTCAGCGCCGCATCATAGGCTTTGCCCGCGCGGGTATAGTTCCGAACGCCGTTCGTCATCTCCCCCACCTCGCCGACGCGGCGGATGAGTGCGATGACGGAGGAGTTGTTCTGCCCCTCTGTCTCCGTGAAAGCGAGAACATGGATCTTGTCCGCCGGGACGGTCAGGTCGTAGTCGCTGCCGCCCGCCGTGTAGTCATGGAAGCGGACAAAGTTGGCGCTCACGCCCTCGATGGTCTCCACGAACGTTTTGTCCGAGCCCTGGAATTTGATGTCGTACCCGCTCGCTTCGAGCGCTTCGAGCACGGTCTGCCCGGAGGTGTATGTCACGCGTGAGGGGGCAATGACGGTTTTCGTGTTCGTGGCGACGGAAAAGTAAAAGTATCCCGGCATGTCGGACGTCGCCAGTATCGCGCTCGGCAGAGCCGCGATCAGCAGGCAGAGTACGAGCAGGGCCGTTATTGCTTTTCGTACCGATAATTTCTTCATGGCGTGTTCTCCTTCTACAGATAGAGACATTGGATCCATTGATAATAAAGCCGCTGCGGGAAGTTCCATGTTTCCCGGCACTTGCGCAGTGTTTCGGCTGCAAAGTCGCGCATTTGACTGCGCTGTTCGTCCGTCATGGTGTGCGTGCTGAAGAGAGCCTCGCGGTTCAGTTCGGCGGCTTCGGATGCGCCCGGGATCTCCTCTTTGCCGAACTTGGCGTGACGGAGCAGCAGGGCGGCGTAGCCGTAGAGCGAAGCGATGGCGTCGCGGTTCTCTTCTCCTTCCATGCGCCGAAGCGCCAGACGCAAACGGCGGCGGCGCAGAACGATCCGGACGATCGCCGCGAGCAGGAGAAGGATCAGAAGTATCAGCAGCACATACGCAAGGCTTTTGCGGAAGTGTGCGGTCGTTCCGCCGTTTTCGGTGACATCGTCCGGCTCTTCCTCTTCGGGCGGGTCATACT
This sequence comes from uncultured Oscillospiraceae bacterium, assembly GCA_964552365.1. Taxonomy (GTDB): domain Bacteria; phylum Bacillota; class Clostridia; order Oscillospirales; family Oscillospiraceae; genus Apopatocola. The sequence continues at coordinate 15,684 of CAZKGZ010000011.1, forward strand.
CCGTGCGGTGGTAGTACCGTTCGGAGGTGAGGCCCGTGCCGGGACCGGCGTTGAGCTCTTCCTCGTCGATGTAGCCGGGCGTCGTTTCAAACGGGATCCAGCCGACACCGTCGAGATAATATTCCGCCCAGGCGTGGGCGTTCTGCTCGGTGAGCACGATGGTGTCGCCGGAGGAATACTTTGCGGCCTCGTCCGCCGGGAGGAAGTAGCCTTCCACATAGCGCGCCGGGACGCCGAAATAACGGAGCATGAGCGTTGCGGCGGTCGCATAGTGTACGCTGTAGCCGCTGCCGGAGCGTTCCAAGACATAAGTGAGAAAATCCGCACCGTCGGTGTAGGTTACCGTGCTCTCGCTGTAGGTGATGTGCTCTTCGAGCGCGGTGAGGATGATGTCTTTGATCTCGGAGAGCGTCCGCTGCTCCTCCGTGAGATCCAGCGTGCGGGCGATGGCCGCTGCGGTCTCTTCGGGCAGGGCGAGATAATTTTCGCTCACATACGAGCGGTAGAGCTCTTCGTTTCGGAGGAAGGCGGTCTCCTCCCCGCCGCGCTGACGGACGGCGAGTGCCGACTGCGCGGTGAACCAGTCCGGCACGCTGCCGGGGATATAGGAGAGCTCCTCGGTTTTCGTTCCCGGTGCGGACGCATCACCGATGAGGGTCTCATCGAGTCCGTCCCATGCGGAGAGGGCGTACGGAAGATAGGCGTGCTCCCGGCAGGCGGAGAGGTTGCGCACCGTCATGCTCTTTTCCGCACTCCCGGTCGTGAGTTCCGAGGCGGTTCCCACGGAAGTGAGAGCATTGAAGCCGTCCTTGTGGAGCCAGTAAAAGGCGTCCGCCCATGCACTTTCGGTTTCGGTATCCAGGCTCTCCCACGCCGTGCCGGTATAGACTTCGCCGGTCATGCCGCGAAGGTAGAGCTTTTGCGGTTCTTCCATCGTGACAGAGAGAGCGCCCTTGTCGCTTTTCTTCCACGCGCCGAGATTTTCGAGCTGCCCCTCGGGCATGGAGTTGGAGACGCTGTCATAGCGGAGCGAGTGCCACGCGCGGGAGGCGGCATCGCATACCGATGATGTATCCGAGAGGGCAAATGTCAGGGCGGCGGCCAGTGCGAGACAGGCGGCCGCAGCCGCTGCGGCTTGGGAACTTTGCTCGCTTCTCTCGCCGCCGAACAGCAGCAGGACGGAGCCGGTGAGAAAGGCCGCCGCGCCCCATCCGTTCGGAACGACGCCGAGGGAAAGGCCGAGAAGGTAAAGCGCGATCACCGGCAGTGCGGGGATGCGGCCGCAGCAGAGAAGGAGCTCTGCCAGCACAGCGAGGAAAATTGCCGCAAGGACGGCGTGCGCCGGATCGGTCGTTTCCAGAAGGAGGCAGATGCGCCCCGTTTTCCCGGGCAGGACGGTCAGAATATCATTTACGAGGGCGCATACACCGTCGCGGAGCGGCGAGAAGGTGACTGCAGCTGCCACGGCCAGCGCAGCGATGCCGCCGGGCAGTACCCACGCAGAGAGAGTCGATGCGCGAAGCGCCGTGAAGCAGAGCGCTGCGGCGAAAAGGATCGCCGATGCCATCCATCCGTTTCCGACCGCAGACGGCAGAGCTGCCGCTGCCGTGTGGCCGAGTCCGATGGCACACAGGAGTGCGGCGGGCAGGCTGCGGAGGAAGGTACGGGAAAAGTCCGGTGCCTTTTTATGCTGTACGCGAACGGCCAGGCCGTTTTGTTTGTTTCTTTTCATTCCAAATACTCCGGGTTTTGCAGCACCTTGGCATAGTTTTCCGGCGTAAAGCGGATCACGGTGCACGGTGCGAAGCACTCCTCATCCGAGCAGAGGAGCAGCGTCACATTGCTCCGCGCGCAGAGCGTTTCAAGCTCCGTCTCCGGCGGCACGGCGTGCGCGAAGAGCAGCACGCGGCCGTAGGCTGTTTCGGCGTCGTCCGAGGCGAGCTGCGCCGTCCCGCTCTTGCCCTCGGGGGCATCGGATATCATGCGCGGGAGGAGGGTGAGGAGCTTATCGGTGTCGTCCGTTTCTTCCAGAACGATGTTCTCCTCGGTGCTCCAGCCGAGCGTATAGGCATAGCCCGCTTCGCTCAGGCCCTGACAGACGGAGGATACGCTCTCGGCCAGGGCGTCCGCCGCATCGGGGGACATGGCTTCGGATGCGGTCTTATCCCAGAAGACGAGGAGCGAGCGCTGCAGGGGAAGGCTTCCCTCGCGCACGATGAGTTCATCGGTTTTTGCCGTCAGCTTCCAGTGCATCCGGCGAAGGCTGTCGCCGGGGACATATTCCCGCAGCTGAAAGAGTTCCGTGAAGTCGCCGCCGCGGCGGTCGGGCGCGTAGCTCTCGCTCTCGTCCGATACGGCGGAGGAGAGCGTCAGGGCGATCTCCGAGGGGAACATATTCGGGAGGACGGTCGTTCGGGCGGAAATGCGCTCCGTTTTTACCGGTACGGTAAGGAAGCCGCACACATCGCGCAGGCTCACGCGCTCGACCGATACGGTGATGCGGCCGCAGTGCGTGCTCTGCACGAGGGCACGAAGTGAAGCATTCCCGCGCGGCGGAACGGTGCAGTGCAGGTCGGATACGGTCTCCTCGTGCGTGAGAGCGTTTCGCGTTTTCAGGCGGATGACCGCTCCGGCGCTGACGAGCGCATCATTTCGCACCGTGAGCACAGCCTGCGCTGCCGCGCCTTTCTGCACCATCGGCTCGAGCTTCAGGGCGACGCGGATGTGCCGGCGGATCATGTACTGGAGGCCAAGGGATAGGAAC
>CAZKGZ010000012.1:0-17382 GCA_964552365.1 uncultured Oscillospiraceae bacterium
TCGGGCTTCAAGAGCACCTCAATGCCGTGCCAGAAGCAGTCATCCAGAATGCGGCGGCGGAGCTTCTCATCGATCGGAAGCAGCACGACGGTGTGATAGCGGTGCATGGTGTCGGAGAGCTTTTCCCACGGCGTATCCGCGCTCATCACCTTGTCGATGTAGTAGCGCGTGCGGCGGCGGTCAAACTTGCTGTGGATCTCCTTCTCGTCCGTTCCCGCGGGGCACACGAGGAGCGCGGGCGACACCGGTTCGATCTTCTCGGTGAGAATTCGAACGCCGATGAATATGCCGACCTCGACAAGGCACTGCAGGAAGAACGTGAGAATGGCGTACTTCGGCGGCAGCATCTGCATCGCGATCATGCACATGATGAAATACGCGATGACATCCGTAAAGAAGCACGAGAGGCCGAAGGCAAACGCAAGCTCACGCGTGCGGTATTTGCGCACATTGAAGCTGCCGTAGATGGCCATGAAGAGCACCAGGATCGCCGTATACACAACGAAGAAGAGAATGTTGCCCTTCATATAGAATGTTGCGCGCGGGTAGTGGTGCGTATAGGTGTAGTAGAAGAGGAGAGCCGGGATCAGTGCCAGCGCCGCCTTGAGCAGCACCGACAGAAAAGCATATCCGGTGCGGGAGATTTTCTTCATTGATCGCTCCTGATTTCGTGGATGATCCACAAAAATGACTGCATAATTTTATCAGATATGACCGGGAAAGGCAAGCGCTATTCCGTCAGCGGTCACGGTCGTGCTCGCCGTAGTCCATCGTCGCTTCAAACTCCGGGTCGAGATCGTAGCGGACGCCGTCGATGATCTTGCAGTGGATGATGCCGGTGCCGTTCATGTAGAACATATGCCCGAGCGCATCGCGCATATCGTAGTAGTCCTGATCATACCGCCACGGATCCTCGTTCGACTGAACCCAGTCGTACACAATGTGGTAGGTGATGTCGGGGTTGATCTCATGAAGCTGCGCCGCCTCCTCTTCGGAGAGCACGCCGTAGCTGGCCCACACGCGTTCGAGCTGCGTCATTTCGAGGAGCGTATCGTACGTATCCTCCGGACGCTGGAGCGTCATGAATGTGATGTTCAGATCCCGCAGACTCTTGCAGTCCTTGAGCGGCGCGATGCTGTCCGCTTTTGCGCGGTTGAGCTCAAGCCACACGAGGTTATCGCACGATGCGATCGGCGACAGGTCGGCGGTGTTGCAGTCGAGCAGCACGAGATACTTGAGATTCGGCATATTGTAAAGGAACGTGAGATCTTCGATCGGACGGTGGCCGAGGTCGAGCGCGACCATGTCCGTGCAGTATTGGAGCAGCTTGATGGTCTCGTTCGTGAAGTAACCGTAGTATTTCGAGGTGGCGCGGAAGTAGGTGGTGTCCGTACGAATGTCGTAGTGCGTGATGTGCAGCGTCCAGACGAAGCGCACATTCTCGTAGCGGTCGTTGAGCTCGCCCATCACATCATCGGCGATGCCGCAGTCGGACATGTCGACTTTTTCCAGATGGTGCATGGCGGGGAGGATCGCTTCCACGGCATCGGTCGATTCCATCGCAATACCGGTGAGGTCAAGGAGCGTATCCTGCGTGCTCACGGTGACGCCCATAAAATCAAAGGTAAACACAAAATCCACCGCGGGGTACGCCTCGCACAGCGGCAGCATGCTGTCGATCGTCACGCCGGTATCGGTGAGATCGACGCGCTCGAGGGAGTCGAGCGAGGAGAGCTTCTCCGAAAGCTCCGCGAGATCCGCCTCCGTAAGCGTGCGCCCGGTGAGGTCAAGCTGCGTGATATTGCTCTCATAGGTCGTGCCGAAAAGCTCCACCGGCCACACGAACGCGACATTCGGAAACTCCGCGCGCACGGCGTCCTTCTGCTCCTCGGTCCATGCACATGCGGGGAAGGAAACGCTCTGCACGTTCGGCAGATAGCGCAGTGTTTCGCCAAGCTCCTCGGGCGTCACGGACGCATCGTCCACGGCAACTTCCGTCGCATCCTGCAGATACTCCGTACCGCGCAGCGGCACCTGCCAGGTGAGCTCAAGCTCGGGATACGCTTCGTGCAGTGCCAAAAGCGCATCGTAGCATGTGCATGCGCGGCCGTCCGCCGAGCGGAGCGCCGTGAAGTAATCGAAGAGCGAAAGCTCGGAAGCCTCAAAATCGGAGAGCGTGATGCTCTCAGAATCGGACGCATAGCGCGCCGCACCGATGGGGATGCTCCAGCGCACGGTCACGGCGGGGTACGCCGCATGAACAGCGTCAAACTGCGCCGCCGTCACATCCGCAGCGGTGAGATCGAGCGATGTGAGACGGGTAAAATACGCAAGCTTCGCCGTATCTCCATCGGTGAAGGATGTGAGGGCAAGGCTCTCGCTCTCACAGTCGTACGACCCGCCGGAGAGCGGCACATCCCATGTGATGCTGCACGAGGGCAGCTCCTCGCAGAGGCTCACATATTTTTTCTCCGAAATGCTTTTGCCGCGCAGATCGATCGACGCACTGTCGCGGCGGTAAAGGCCGTCGGCAAAAACATAGAAATGCCGCAGCGTGAAAAAGACCGCAGTGAGCACGAGCAGGAGAATGATCGGGATCAGGATCCAAAGTTTTTTGTTCCCGCCCTTTTCGGCGCGTGCATTGGCGTGTTTGGACATAAGCCGTTCCCTCCCATCGGGAATTGCCGCAAAGCAGCATACTATACCTTTTATATAGTATCCCAAAACCGCCGGAATGTCAATTGCAAGGCGGCAGCCCTCGGTACAAGTTGACATTCTCGAGCGCGGTCGATATAATTAAGGGTAAATCGACAAGCACAGAACGAACAGGGAGCGGGGGAGACCCGCCCAATATTCACGGAAAGCAAGTGACAAACTTATGGATAAAAAGAAAAGCCGGAAAGGGCTTTGGATCGCTGCGGCATCCGTCGTGCTGCTCGCGGCGGCTGCGGCGGTGTTTTTCGGCAAATATACCATCGCCGCCGGTGAGATCATCGAACGCGACGCCGAAACGGTGGATGTCCGCGGCAGTGACATCAGCGCGGAGGAACTCGAGACCGTAGAGGAAAAGCTCCCGGACGCGCGCATTTACTGGGACATCACCATCGGCGGCAAAACCTTTGACGGCGACAGCACGGAGATCGTGACCGCCGACTTTACGGAGGACGACATCCCGTCCTTCCAACGCCTCACGGAGCTTCAAAGCGTCGATGCGAGCGCATGCACGAGCGCCTCGGCGGCGATCGCCCTGCGGGACGCGCTTCCGGGCGTCGATGTCTTCTGGAATGTCACGCTCGACGGCACAACGATCCGGAGCGGCAGCGAGAGCGCCGAGATCCGCGATGCATCGGCAGACGAGATCCGCTCGGCACTGGCCTTCCTGCCGGAGATGAAAGCGCTGACTCTCACGAACAGCACGCTGACAAGTGCCGACCAGCTCGCCCTCGCGGAGGAGCACCCGGATGTCGCCTTTCACTGGGCTGTCACGCTTGCGGGCAAAACCTTCGCGTGCGGCGAAACGAACCTCGACTATTCCGGCACTGCACTCGACGAAAGCACTCTCGCGGAGATCGAGAAGTACCTTCCGTGCCTGCCGACGGCCGAGAGCATCGATTTTACCGGCTGCGGCCTTTCGGATGATGCCCTGAAAGCCTTTGCCGACCGGCATGACGGCCTTGCGGTCGTGTGGGATACGGAGCTTTTCGGCGTCACATTCTCCACATCGGCGGAGGAGATCGACTTCACGGACATTCCGCTCACCATTGAAGATGCCGCCGACATCGAAGCCATGCTCCCCTACATGCCGAATCTGCAGAAGGTCATCATGTGCCGCTGCGGCATATCCAACGAGGACATGGAGGAGCTCTATAACCGCCACGACGATGTGTGGTTCGTGTGGATGGTACAGGTGTACAGCTACGGCGTGCGCACGGACCAGACATACTTCACTATTTATAACTGCGAATATAACTACAACAACTACGACTGCCTCGCCGAGAACCTCCGCTACTGCCACGCCATGGAGGCCATCGACCTCGGCCATATGCACACATTCGGCGACACCTACTTCTTCTCGCAGATGCCGCATCTCAAATATCTCGTCATCAGCCAGACATCGCACACCTCCATCCCGGAACTGGCCGACTGCAAGGAGCTTGTATATCTGGAGGCCGCCAAGTGCTCCATGACCGACATCACGCCGCTCCTCGGCTGCCCGAACATCAAGGATCTGAACATCGTATATAAGCGCGTGCACGGCGATGCCGTAGCGGCGACCGATATGGAAGTCCTCTCGCAGATGACGCAGCTCGAGCACCTTTACATCGGCGGCAATATGTACTCCGATGAGCAGGTGCAGTTCCTGCGCGACTCCCTGCCGAATACGGAGATCGTCATCAACACCGGCCCGGAAACCGGCGCGTTCGGCTGGCGCGAAATGAAGAGCTACTTTGATATGCGCGATGCCATGCACATGTACTACATGGACGGCGTCGGGAATAAGGTGCTGTATAACCCCTACACCGGCGAGCGCAGCAAGTACGAAGATACAGACCCCTTTGATTGATTATTATAATATTAGAGAGATAAGGAGAACAGAACCATGGTTATCGCAGTCACTTATGAAAACGGACAGATCTTCCAGCACTTCGGCCACACCGAGCAGTTCAAGCTCTACGAGATCGCGGACGGCAAGGTCATCGCCACCGAAGTCATGGACACGAACGGCACCGGCCACGGCGCACTCGCCGGCCTCCTGCAGCGGCAGGGCGTGGATGCCCTCATCTGCGGCGGCATCGGCGGCGGTGCGCAGATGGCACTCGCCGAGGCGGGCATCCGCCTCTTCGGCGGCGTGAGCGGCGACGCGGATGCGGCGGTCAATGCCCTCCTCGCCGGCAGCCTCGGCTACGATCCCAACGTACATTGCGACCACCACGACCACGAAGAAGGCCACTCCTGCGGCTCCCACGGCTGCGGCGGCCACAGCTGCCACTGAGAAGGCAAAAGAGAATACCCCAAAACAAATCGGCAGCACCGCTTTTTCGGCGGTGCTGCCGATAATTTTCTGCGTTTATCCGAGATACTTCGCTGTGAGCTCGGAAAGGATCGCCTGATTGACCTGCGCGGCGGAGGCGGTGCTGTGGGAGCGGGTGGAGAGGTAGATCTTGATTTTCGGCTCGGTGCCGGAGGGGCGGACGAGGACTTTGGCGCTCTCGGTGCGGAATTCCAGCACATCGCTCGCGGGGAGACCGTTGACGCCGAGGGCGTAGTCCGTCATGCCGCACACCCTCTTGCCGCCGAGCTCTTTCGGGGGATCCGTGCGCAGCTGCGTCATAATGGCCGCCATTTTCTGCATGCCCTCCGCGCCCTCAAAGGTGAACGAGGAGAGGTCGTTGCGGTAAAAGCCGTGCTCGCGGTAGAGCGCGTCCATGGCCTGCGCGAGCGTCATGCCCTGCGACTTGTACCATGCGGTCATCTCGCAGCAGAGCATGGACGCATTGACGGCGTCTTTGTCGCGCACATGGCTGCCGGAGAGGTAGCCGTAGCTCTCTTCAAAACCGAAAATGTACCGGTCGGCTTCGCCCGCCGCCTCCAGACGGCCGATCTGCTCGCCGATGAACTTGAAGCCCGTGAGCACGCGGCGCAGCTCCACGCCGTACTTGGCCGCCACGGCATCCGCCATGTCCGTGGATACGATGGTCGTCACGGCAACGGGACGCTCCGGCATCGTGCCGGACGCGATGCGCCGGCGGCAGATGTAGTCCAGAAGCAGCACGCCCATCTCGTTGCCGGTGATGAGACGGTAATCGTCCCCCTCCGGCACGGCCACACCCATGCGGTCGCAGTCCGGGTCGGTGCCGAGCAGAAGGTCGGGCTTCACGGCGCGGCAGAGCTTCAGCCCTTCCTCCATGGCCTCGCGGATCTCGGGGTTCGGATAGGGGCAGGTGGGGAAGTGCCCGTCCGGCTTCTCCTGTGAGCGGACGACCGTCACATCGTCCACGCCGATGCGCTGCAGGATCTTCTTCACGCACTCGAGACCCGTACCGTTGAGCGGCGTGTAGACAACATGCAAATCGGGCTTCTCCCTGCCGGCGAGGCTCAGCTTCTGCACGGCATCGAGGAACGCCTCCAGGCAGTCCTCGCCGATGGTGCGGATGTTCGCATCGTCCGGCGCGGCGAGACGAACACCCTCAAACATATCGAGCGCGTTGATCTCCCGGAGAACGGCCGCAGCGGCATCGAGCGTGATCTGACAGCCGTCCGCGCCGTAGACCTTGTAGCCGTTGTATTTGGAGGGGTTGTGGCTCGCCGTGACGCAGATGCCGGCGCCGCATCCGAGATACCGCACGGCCCAGCTCAGCGCGGGCGTTGGCTCGAGGCGCGGATAGATCCATGCGGTAAAGCCGTTGGCCGCGATAACGCGCGCGGCTTCCATAGCAAAAAGGCTGCTCTTGATCCGGCTGTCGTAGGCGATGGCGACCGAGCGGGGGCAGGATGTGCTCTTGAGATAATTGCACAGCCCCTGCGTGGCGCGGCGGATGACATAGATGTTCATGCGGTTCGTTCCGGCACCGATCACGCCGCGAAGTCCGCCGGTACCGAACTCCAGATCGCGGTAGAAACGGTCGAAGATCTCCTCTTCGGAAGTGAGCGACGCGAGCTCCGCGACGAGATCCGCGTCCTCTGTGGCCTTCTCTTTCCATAGCGCAAAGGTTTTTTGAATATCCATAATGCAGCCTCCCGTGTTTATTCTGATTAACTAAATGATATCATAGCATTTACTTAAAATCAATATCAAATTAATAAAAGAATGAGAGAATCATAAACGCCGTTTACTTGACAGAGAGCGCGATTCGGCTTATACTTTATACAGTTTATATAATAGTATATATGTTCGGGAGGCTTCCGATGGAGAAGAAAGTACGAATGGCGGACATCGCCCAAAGGCTCGGCATCAGCATCGTCTCGGTGTCCAAGGGTCTTGCGGGGAAGGACGGCGTCAGCGCGGAGATGCGCGAGAAGATCCTCGCCGCGGCCGAGGAAATGGGCTACACCCTTCCGCAGCCGAAGAAAGAGGAAAAGCCGGCGTCCGGCAACATCGGCATCCTTGTGGCAGACCGGTTCGTGGCGGACAACGCCTTCTATCCGGCGCTCTACCGGCAGGTGATGGTGCGCAGCGCGGAGCTCGGGTATTCGGCCATCATGGAGATCGTATCGCCCGAGGCCGAGGAGCGCGGCACCACGCCCGCGATGATCCAGGGCGAAAAGGTGGACGGCATCATCTTCATGGGCGAGCTGCGCCGCAGCTACCTGAAGAATGTCATTCAAACCGGACTTCCGTTCATTTTGCTGGATTTTTATGACGAAGAGCTCGATGCGGACAGCGTCGTGAGCGACAACCTCATCGGCGGCTTTCGCGTAACGAACGCCCTGCTGAAGGCGGGATACCGCGAGATCGGCTATGTCGGCAGCATCCTCGCGACCAGCTCCATCATGGACCGATACCTCGGCTACACGAAGGCGCTGCGCCGCGCGGGCATCCCCATCCGCGAGGAATGGCGGCTCGAGGACCGCGACGCGGACGGCAAATTCATCCGCCTGCAGCTTCCGGAAACTCTGCCGCGCGCGTTCGTGTGCAACTGCGACGAGATCGCCTACAACCTCGTGGAAACGCTCAAGCGCCGCGGCCTCCGCGTGCCGGAGGATGTCGCCGTCACGGGCTACGATGACTACGGCTTTGCCATGATCTGCGATCCGCCGCTCACCACCTACCATGTAAATGTAGAGGATATGGGGCGCGCCGCGGCCGCGCAGCTCGTGCGCAAAATGAAGGGCAAACACTTCACCGGCGGCAACACCGTCGTGGGCGGCAAGCTCATACAGCGCGGCTCCACCTGACACGCGGGGCCGGATCGATCAGGCTAAATTTGCATTTAGCCTGATTTTTCTTTTTTCTTTCCGGGAATTGTACCGGAAAAACGCATCGGAATTTAGTTAAATGCACGAAAAAACATTCGGTGTTGACAGCTAATTTAGCGTGTGCTATAGTAGCATTAAGCTAATAAATAACTAAATGAAAGTTTATTTAGCTAACAAAAATCAAGGAGGAAAAGAAATTGAAAAAAACGATCACACTGCTGCTCGCTCTGGCCATGATCTTCTCGCTGGCCGCCTGCGGAGGCAGCACGGCTTCGACGGAGACGGCTGCCGATGACGGCACTGTCAGCGGCAAGATCACGTATCTCACGAACCGCACCGACCTCGACACGGACGGCACCTACGAAGCCCTCATTGCCAAGTTCAACGAAAAGTACCCCGACGTCACCGTTGAGGTCCAGTCCATCACCGACTACGCCGGCGAGCTTGCCACCCGCATGCAGACGACCGAGTACGGCGACGTGCTGATGATCCCCGATGCGGTCCCCTCGAGCGCGTACTCCAAGTACTTCGAGCCCTTCGGCACTGCCGAGGAGCTGAGCGACAAGTACCAGGAAGGCTACCTCTACTCCAAGTGGTATGACGGTCAGGTCTACGGCCTCGCCTACATGTGCACCGTGCAGGGCATCGTTTACAACAAGGCCGTCTTTGCCGAGGCCGGCATCACCGAGCTCCCCAAGACGCCCGATGAGTTCCTCGACTGCCTGCAGAAGATCAAGGACAACACCGACGCGATCCCCTACTACACCAACGCCAACTCCGGCTGGACGCTCGACCAGTGGGAAGACCATGCGTTCGGCACCATCACGGGCGATGCCAACTACAAGAACAACACTCTGCCCAACGACAAGGACGCCTTCACGGAAGGCAGCTCCCACTATGTTCTCGCCAAGCTCCTCTACGACATCGTAACGAAGGGCCTGTGCGAATCCGACCCCACCACCTGCGACTGGGAAGCTTCCAAGCTCATGCTCAATAACGGCGAGATCGGCTGCATGGTCCTCGGCTCCTGGGCCGTTTCCCAGATGAAGGACGCCGGCGACCACGGCGACGATGTCGGCTACATGCCGTTCCCCTACAGCATCGACGGCAAACAGTACGCCACCTCCGGCACCGACTACTGCTACGCCATCAACAAGAACACCAAGAACATGGCTGCCGCCAAGGCGTTCGTGCAGTTCATGGTGGAGGAATCCGGTCTGGCTCTTGCGCAGGGCGGCATCTCCCTCATGAAGGACGACCCGATGCCCGACGGACTCGAGAACTTCGCGGATGTCACCTTCATCGTTGACAAGCCCGCCACCGACGAAAACGCCGGCAAGCTCGACACCGTGCAGCAGGACAGCGGCATCACCCTCTACGACAACGGCCAGCGCCTCAACGGCGTGGTGGACATCGCCCGCGGCGTTTCCTCCACGACCTTTGAAGAGTACATGGCAGACCTCGCCGCCAAGTGGGCCGGCGCCATCGCGTAAACTTCAGGTTTTCTCCTTTCTCCCTTTTTCGTTTCGATCCGAGCACCTATCCCCCTCAAAGGCAATATCGCATTGCCTTGACCCCCAAGCCGCCGGCCGCCCTCCGAAAGGGGGGCGGTTGGGCAATATTTATCGAAAGGGGCAAATGAAATGAAAAATACCGCTGCTGCCGTGCGGAGAGAAAAAAGACCGTGGCGCGAGGTTTTCAGCAACCGGAAGGTACAGCAGACGCTGACCGTCTGCGCCTTCCTTGCCATTCCGCTCGTGCTGCTCATCGTCTTCACCTATCTCCCGCTGGCGGACATGGTCCGCTACTCCTTCTACCGCTGGGACGGCTATTCCGACATGCAGTATGTGGGACTTGCAAACTATGCGACGCTCTTCTCGGACAGTCAGTACTTCTCCGTGTTCAAGACGAGCATCTACTATTTTGCGGGCTCTCTTGTGCAGATCGCACTCGCCCTCTATTTTGCCACGATCTTCTTCTATAAGCTGCGCGGCAAAAACTTCTTCAAGGGCGTCATCTTCTTCCCGTACCTTTTGAACGGCGTCGCCATCGGCTTCGTGTTCCTCTATTTCTTCAAGCAGGGCGGCGTGCTCGACAGCGTGCTCACCGCGCTCGGCGTTCCGGAGGACAAGCTGCCGCTGTGGCTCGGCGATGTCGCGCTCATCAACGTATCGCTCACGTTCGTATCCGTGTGGCGGTACATGGGGCAGAACATGGTCATGTTCAGCGGCGCCACGCAGTCCATCTCGGGCGACCTCTTTGAGGCGGCCCAGCTCGACGGCACGAACCGCTGGCAGAAATTCCGCTACATCATCCTGCCGAACATCCGCGGCATCATCTCCCTGAACCTCATTCTGGCGGTAAAGGGCGCCATCAGTGTCTACGAGATCCCGTTTGTCATGACCAAGGGCAGCGGCGGCTCGATGACCTTCGTCATCAAGACATTGAACACCGCCTTCACCGACAAGAAGATCGGCCTCTCGTGCGCGATGGGCGTCGTACTGCTCATCATCGTCATGGTCGTCACGGTCATTCAGAAACGCTTCGTGGAAGGAAAGGAGGAGTAACGATGGAACTGCGCGAACAAAAAGACGCGAAGTATTATCTTGCCAATACCCTGCGCTACATTGCCCTCATTCTCACTTGCATCGTGGTATTCCTGCCGCTCCTCACGGTCGTGTTCGGCGCTTTCAAGGAGCACAACGAACTGCTCACAACGAACCCGCTGACCATGCCGGAAAACTGGCTGAACTTCGATAACTTCGTCACGGCCTGGACAAAAGGCAAAATGGCCACGGGCTTCTTCAACACGATCATCATCCTGCTCGTATCCATCGCCGCCACCATCATGACCGGCACGATGACCGCCTACGTTCTCTCCCGCTTCAAGTTCAAGGGCAAGGGACTCGTGAAGTTCGCCTTCCTGCTCGCCTCGCTCATTCCGAGCATCACGATGCAGATGAGCACCTTCCAGATCATCGTCGGCCTCGGCGTTTACAACACCCGCTGGGCGACGATCCTCCTCTACGCCGGCACGGACATCATCTCCATCTACATCTTCCTCCAGTTCCTCGACGGCATCCCCGCGACGCTCGACGAGGCGGCCATTGTAGACGGCGCGTCCTTCCCGCAGATCTTCTTCCGCATCATCTTCCCGCTTTTGAAGCCCGCCATTGTCACGGTCATTATCATCAAGGGCATCGGCTTCTACAACGAATTCTACACTCCTTATCTCTATATGAAGGATAAGAGCCTGCAGGTCATTTCGACATCGCTCTATGCTTTCCAGGGACCGTACGGTACCCAGTGGGAAGTCATTTGCGCCGCCTGCATTATTACCATGCTGCCCACGCTGATCATCTTCCTTGTGCTGCAGAAGCATATCTACAGCGGTCTGACGATGGGAGCAGTGAAAGGTTAAGCGTATGACACACAGCCTGTATTGCGGCGCACTGCCGAACATTCCGTGGCAGGACAGACCGGAGGGGTGCACATCACCCCTCTGGCGCTATACGGAAAACCCGATCATCCACCGCAACCCCATCCCGGGCATCGCCCGCATATTCAACAGCGCCGTCGTTCCCTTTGGCGACGGCTTTGTCGGCGTATTCCGCGCCGAGCAGACGAACGGCATCCCGTTTATCAACTTCGGCCGCAGCAGCGACGGCATCCACTGGGACATCGACACGGAAAGAATTACCTTCGTGGATGAAAACGGCGAGCCGTTCATGCCGAAGTACGCCTATGATCCGCGCCTCGTGAAGGTGGAGGACACCTACTATGCGCTCTGGTGCCAGGATGCCTACGGCGCGACGATCGGCATGGCGAAAACGACCGATTTCAAAACATTCACACGCGTGGAAAACCCCTTCGTCCCCTTCAACCGCAATGCGGTGCTTTTCCCCCGCAGGATCGGCGGCATGTACACGATGCTGTCGCGCCCGAGCGACTCCGGACACACGCCCTTCGGCGACATTTTCCTCAGTCAGAGTCCGGATATGGAGTTCTGGGGCCGTCATCGTCATGTGATGGGCAAGGGCACCAACTGGTGGGAGAATGTAAAAGTCGGCGGCGGCGCCGCCCCCATCGAAACGGACGAGGGCTGGCTCATCTTCTATCACGGCGTTACCGGCACCTGCAGCGGCTATGTCTACTCCGCAGGCGGCGCCATCCTCGACCGCGATGAGCCGAGCCGCGTGCTCTACCGCTGCGGCAGCTTCCTTCTCACACCGGAAATGTGGTATGAGGAGCGGGGCTTCGTGCCGAACGTGTGTTTCCCCTGCGCCACGCTGCAGGACGGCGCGACCGGCCGCATCGCCGTATACTACGGCTGCGCCGACAGCTATGTCGGCCTTGCGTTCACCGATGTCGACACCGTGGTGGAGTACATCAAAGCCAACGACTATGCCTCGGAAGAGGACAAAAATATCGGCATCCGATAAGGAGACAGCTATGGAACGAATCGCGGTGAGAGCCGAAGCGATGCTCTCGCATCTCCTTTCCTTCTGGAAAGGCCTTCGGGACGACGACTTCGGCGGATACTACGGCTATATGGATCAGGATCTCCATGTGGACAGAAAGGCAGTGAAAGGCTGCATTCTCAACAGCCGCATCCTCTGGTTTTTCTCCGAAGCCGCCATGCTCACGAACCGGGAGGATCTGCGCGCGGAAGCAGACCATGCGTATGCCTTCCAGCGCGAGCACTGCATCGACCGCGAAAACGGCGGCGTTTTCTGGAGCGTGACCTATGACGGCTGCGTTTCGGACGGCACAAAGCATACCTACAATCAGGCGTTCGCCGTGTATGCGCTCTCCTCGTACTATCTCCTCACCGGGAACACCGAGGCGAGGGATATCGCTCTGTCGATTTTTGACCGCATCGAGAGCACCTGCCGCGATGCCGGCGGCTATCTCGAATCCTTCACCGCCGACTGGCACATCGAGAGCAACGAAAAGCTGAGCGAAAACGGCGTCCTCGCCGACCGAACGATGAATACGCTGCTCCATGTCTTCGAGGGCATCGCCAATCTCTACCGCGCCACCGGCTCGGAGAAAGCGGCGGAAGCCATGCGGCAGTGCCTCGACATCTATCAAACGAAGGTCTATGACAGCGCGCGGCGGCAGCAGAGAGTGTTCTTCGATGCCGGCTACCGCTCTCTCATCGACCTGCAGAGCTACGGCCACGACATCGAATCCGGCTGGCTCATGGAAAAGGGCGCGGCGCTCCTCGGCGACGCGAAGCTCACGCGCAGCATCGAGATCATCGGCACGCATCTCACGGAGTCCGTGTATGAGCGCGCCTTCCGCGACGGCTCCGTCCGCAACGAGCGTGAGCGCGGCGTTGAAGACGAAACGCGCATCTGGTGGGTGCAGGCGGAGGCCGTGACGGGCTTCGTGAATCTCTGGAGCAAATGCGGCGAGGAAAAGTACGCCCGCGCGGCTGCCGATGTCTTCAAGTTTATCGAGGAGAAGCTCACGGACAAACGCCCCGGCAGCGAATGGTTCTGGTGCCTGGATAAGAACGGCGACCCCGTCCCCGGCAAGCCCATCGTGGAAGAATGGAAGTGCCCGTATCACAACGGGCGTATGTGTATGGAACTGATACGGAGAGACCCGGAAATTTATGTCTGACTATCATCCGATGTACGCCGTGCTCAAGGCGCGGCAGGAGCAGCTGCTCACAAGAAAAAACGAAAAAACCGACTTCTACAACGGCATCTACGACCGCTGGGCGTACCCCGTGCTCACGCGCGAGTCCGTTCCGGTGGAGTGGTGCTATGACCTGGATCCCGAAACGAACCCCTATTTTCAGGAACGCCTCGGCGTGAACGCCGTCTTCAATGCCGGCGCCATCGAGATGAACGGAAAAATTTATCTCGCCGCGCGCATCGAGGGGAACGACCGCAAGAGCTTCTTCGGCATCGCCGAGAGCGAGAGCGGCGTGGACGGCTTCCGTTTTTGGGAGAAACCGGTCGAGCTCCCGGACACCTGCCCGGAGGAGACCAATGTCTACGATATGCGCCTCACGCGCCACGAGGACGGCTGGATCTACGGCATCTTCTGCTCGGAGAGCAAGGACCGATCCAACCCCGACCTGTCCGCAGCCGTAGCGGCGGCGGGCATCGTGCGCACAAAGGATCTGAAAACCTGGGAGCGCCTGCCGAATCTTGTGACGCTCCGCAGCCCGCAGCAGCGCAATGTCGATCTGCTGCCCGAATTCGTAAACGGCAGGTATGCCTTCTTCACCCGCCCCATGGACGATTTCATCGACACCGGCTCGGGCGGCGGCATCGGCTTCGGCCTGTGCGAAGACATCACGCACGCCGTCATCGACGAGGAGATCATCACCTCGCCCCGGCGGTACCACACGATCACGGAGGCGAAGAACGGCGAAGGCGCTACCCCCATCCGCACGGAGCGGGGCTGGCTGCACATCGCCCACGGCGTGCGCAATACGGCGGCGGGACTTCGCTATGTGGTCTATGTGTTCGTAACGGATCTGCGCGAGCCGTGGAAGGTCATCGCCGAGCCCGGCGGATTCCTGATCGCTCCGCGCGAGGGCGAGCGTACCGGCGATGTGAGCAATGTTGTCTTCACAAACGGCGCCGTCGCGCGCGAAAACGGCGATGTGTTCATCTACTACGCCTCGAGCGACACGCGCCTCCATGTGGCGACGACCACGGTCGACAAGCTTCTGGACTACGCTTTCCATACGCCGCCGGATGCTCTCCGCAGCCGCGACTGCGTGGCGCAGCGCTGCGCGCTCATCGATCGAAATACGGAATATCAAAAAAGGAAGTGACTTGCGTGGAAAGCAGCGGAAAAAAGTTGGCAGAGTTGATCGAAGACGGATGCAATGCCGTGCTTTTGAATCTCCTGTGGCTCGTGTGCTGCTTTCCCGTCATAACCATCGGCGCGTCCACGGCGGCCATGCAGAGCGTGGCCAAGCGCATCGCCTGCCGCGAGAGCGTCCATGTCTGGAGCCAATTCTGGCAGGGCTTTCGCGAAAATTGGAAGCAGGGAAGCGGCGTATTCGCCCTCTTCGCCGTTTTCGGTGCGGCGTGCGCCGGGGACATCGCCCTCGGACTCTATAACGAAGGAACGGCGGGGCATATGTGCCTCTTCATCGGCGTCGTCGGACTCATATGCATCGCTGCCATATGGACGATGGCGTTCCCGCTGATGATCCGCTATCGGACGCCGTTCGGAAAACTTTTGAAAAATGCCTTTCTGCTCGCTCTTACCAACCCGCACATCGTCCTCGCCGGGATCGCTGCGGCGGCTCTTTTCCCGGCTGTAGGCTTCGTGGAGAATGTCCGCATTCGCATGATCGCGATCCCCGGCTTCTTCCTGCTGGGCGGCGTGCTGCCGGCACTGGCCGTGCAGCTCCTGATGCGGCGCGTGTATGAGCGGCTCGAATCCGATACGAATCGGGAGGAAGCATAACTATGGCCATGGTAAAACTCACGGCCGCCTGCAAGGACTACCTCTGGGGCGGACGGCGGCTGATCGAAGAATACAATAAAGAATATGACGGCGAGCGCCTCGCGGAAACATGGGAGCTGAGCTGCCACCCGGACGGCCCCTCGACCGTCGCCTCCGGCCCCGATGCGGGGCTGACTCTCCCGGAGTACATCCAAAAGCACGGTCGGCGCATCCTCGGCGCCAACTGCCAGATCTTTCAGGAATTTCCCATCATCATCAAGTTCATCGATGCCAAGAAAAATCTCTCCATTCAGGTGCACCCGAACAACATCGACGCCATGGAGCGCGAGCACCAGTACGGCAAGAGCGAAATGTGGTATGTTCTCGAGGCGGAGCCGAACGCCTACCTCTACTACGGCTTCACGCACCCCATATCGCGCGAAGAGTACCGCCGGCGCATAGAGGAGAACACGCTCGAAGAGGTGCTCAACGCCGTGCCGGTGAAAAAAGGCGACATGTTCTATATCCCCGCCGGAACGGTGCACGCCATATGCAGGGGCATCGTCATCGCCGAGATCCAGCAGAATTCCAATGTGACCTACCGCGTGTACGATTACGGCCGCCTCGGCGCGGACGGAAAGCCGCGGGCGCTGCACATCGATAAAGCCGTGGAGGTCTCAAAGCTCGACCTTCCCTGCACAAACTACAACTTCGGCGGACACCTCGTGCGGAGCGCATATTTCACGGTGGATAAGCTCACCGCCCCCTGCCGCACCGCCGCGGACGAAGAATCATTCACATCCCTTCTCGTGCTCGACGGCGTCGGCACGGTCTCCTGCGGCGCGGACACCATCCGCTGCAAAAAGGGCGACAGCCTTTTCGTCGAAGCCGACAGCGGCGAGGTGTACATCGGCGGCAGCCTGCAGGTCCTCTGCACCCGCGTGGGAACGATCTGAATCGCCGCACTTGACGGCCGGCAGTATATTGCATAAAATAGGTGCAGCACCGCGTCAGTTTGCGGTGCTGCACTGCGCTTGTCAAAAGTGCTTTTGACAAGCTCTCAAACGAGACCCGCTTTGCCGGGCTCTCGTTTGAAAAGACTGCGGCTCGCCGCAGCGCACTCGCTTCGCTCGCACGTTTGCGAGCCGAGAAGAATTTTCGCCGACGCGCATGTCGCCGTCGAAAATCATTGAACTTTCTTCCCGCCTGCGGGCGGGAACTCTGCGAGGCCTTTTCGAACGAGTGAGCCAAACGACAGGAGAATTATCATGAAAACCATTCTATTTCAGGGCGACTCGGTCACGGACGCCGGGCGCGATAAAGAGTATCCCGATGATTTGGGCAAGGGCTACCCGAACCTCGTTGCGGCGCGGCTCGGACTCGACCGACCGGGTGAGTACCGCTTCGTGAACCGAGGCGTGAACGGGAACCGCATCGTCGATATTTATGCGCGCATCAAGCGCGACATTCTGAATGTACACCCGGACTTCCTGAGCATTCTCGTCGGCGTGAACGACGCCTGGCACGAGTTCGACTGTGCGGACGGCGTGGACTGCGAAAAATTCCGGAAGATCTACCGCATGCTCCTCGAGGAGATCATGGAAGCACTTCCCGATGTCCGCATCCTGCTGCTGGAGCCGTATGTCATGCTCGGCTCGGCCACCGCATCCTACTATGCCGAGCTTCGCGCGGAAACAGAGCTCCGCGCCGCCGCCGTGCGGGACCTCGCAAGGGAATTTTCCCTCCCGTTCATCCCGCTGCAGCAGCCCCTCGACGAGCTCACAGCGCACACCCCGACCGAATTCTTCCTGAAAGACGGCGTCCACCCCCACCCCGCCTTCCACCAATACATAGCCGACCAATGGCTAAAAACCTTCCAAACCCTCTGATAATATTTCGGAGTACAGTCCTCAAAGCTGTGCTCCGAATTTTTCATGTCGAAAATCCGTACTTTACAAAGTTCCGTTTATTGTATATAATATTATGGTTAAATGGAAAACTATGAGTTAAAGGGATTTTTTGCTATGTCAATGTTGGAAT